>JAITEK010000120.1 GCA_031282085.1 Coriobacteriales bacterium | reverse complement strand
CCCGCGCCGTGGTTTCCAGCTTCCTCAGCAAGGAGGATACCTGTACGCCACAGTATCTGGGCTCCCTATTCGCGAATGTCGGTCCATCGAATGAGCCGGTCTCGAGAATGAGGCTGACTCAAGTATAACGCGAAACAAGCCTCCTGCAAATGCCATTCACCGGTCTGGACGACCACTGGTTCGGCACCTGGTTCGGCATTAGACGGCGGCGCCCTCCGGAGCTGTCTCCAGAGCGGACAGTTGCTTGGCGAGACTGCGCAGACTGAAGCCGACCAAGGTGATAACCACACCTATGGCGGCGATAAAAGTCGCCACGCCAAAGGCCAGAACAGAGACGAACAGCGAGGCGACCAGGAAGCTCGCAGTCTGAGCGGTACTGCGGGCCGCAAAGGTCTTGGCGTCGTCCTCAGACAGTTGGTCGCCGGCCTTGTGCACCTCGCCGTCGGTGGAGGTCTCAGCGGTAACGTCTTTGTTGTAGGTCTGCCCGTTCTTGGTGGCAACATTGCCCAACTGGGCAAAGGTCTTGCCACCGGTTATGCTCTCGGTGTGGTGCTGGATGGCGTTTATCTGAGCCAAAGCCTGAAACGGACCGTTGACCGTTTGCCCAGCCAGAGGGCCGGGGTCTTCCTCGGTTATCTCAGCCACAGTGATTCCCTGGGCATTGAGTTGAGCGGAGGTGACTCCGAAGACGATAATGCCTCCGATAAACGTGATGATACCGATGATGAGTACCATGTTTGCGAGCACTTTCGAGGTCGTTTTTGCAGCCTTAACGGTTGTTTCCATTACAATTCACTCCTTAAATATTTGACTGACTATATATTTGCACATTAAAAAGTTTTACGTTAAACCTTAGTCTTGTCAAGCGCGTCACCGAGCAAGATTCAAATGATACTCAAATGGTAGGAATTGATGGGCAGACGGCTGCTTAGTGGGCAGACGGCTGGTTCGCGTACAGATCGGCCATAAAATGTTTTAGCAGCCGCACGAACTCCCCCTGCTCCTCGGTGCTGAAGCCCGCAAGGAGTTGTCGCTCGTTGTCCACGTGCGCAACCAGGGCCTCATCAACCAGCTTGAATCCCTTATCGGTAAGCGAGACGGTAACCCTGCGCCGGTCAAAACGATCCAGGGTGCGCTCAACCAGACCCGCGGCCTCCAGCTTGGTCAAACGGTGGGTGATGGCGCCCGGGGTGATCATCATGTATTGGGCCAATTCTCCCGGAGCGAGCTGATGCCCGGCGGTGCGCCGCAACGTAGCCAACACATCGAAGGAGGGATAGTCCAATCCGAAATCGCGAAAGACCCGCTCCTGGGCTACCAGCAGCAGCGCAGAAACACGGTTGAGCCTGTCGATGACGCCCATCGGTGAGCAATCGAGGTCGGGGCGCTGCTCGCGCCATTGCGCCAACAACGCGTCTACCAAATCAAGAGTGCCACTCTCGTCCGATGTTGCTTCAATTGTATCCATAACCGTGTCGAAGGCTTTTGCCCCGTTCTCCTTCCGAGCTGGTTGGAATATTCTACTTAAACTAAAGATTTTAACTCTTTAATATTTTGACACTAAAACAATTAGTTTGTCAACCCTTACTTCAAAAAAGCAAAGCTTGTTGATAGTCTATCCTCATATAATCGCTCTTATTATGCAGAGAACATGATGGTGGTTAAGATTGAGTTGATGCCTTAGCGTTTCTCCAGTTGTTTGAGGATGGTGGGGAGGGACTCTATTACGTCCTCGGGGCAGACGGCGCGTTGACTGAAGCGGGCTTCGGCGAGGCGGCCGGCTCGGCCGTGCAGCTCTACGCCGAGTAGCGCTGCGTCGAAGGGAGCGGCTCCCTGTGCAAGCAGCGATCCGATGACGCCAGAGAGCACGTCGCCGGTGCCCGCCTTGGCAAGTGCGGGCGTGCCCGCGGTGGAGCAATAGCTCTGGGTTGGTGAGACGATGCATGTCTCGGGACCTTTGGCGACAACGATGGCGTTGAGCGTCTCGGCGAGTTGCTGAACGTCGGCGGCGCCGGTCGCGTTGAGCAGGCGGGCGAGTTCACCCGCGTGGGGAGTGAGGACGAGCGTGGGGGACGGGGCTGGGACAGAGGGGGACGGGGTTGGGACCGCCAGCAAGTTGAGGGCGTCGGCGTCGAGGAGTACCGGGCAGTTTGCGCCCCAGGTTGTTGCCCCGCGCAATACGGTCTCAATGAAAACCGCGGCGGAGGGTACGGTCGTAAGCCCTGGGCCGAGAACGATGGCGTCGACATGGTTCAGCTTGCTGCGTAGCGCGTCCCAGGCGTCGGCGGCAAAGGCGCCCTCGGTTGCTGGCGCCGGCAAAACGGGTATCGAGAGCAGATGCGCCCGCGCCGTCGCCGCGGCCGGCTCGGGAACCGCAAGCGTCACATAGCCAGCTCCTGCTCGCACCGCCGCGCGCGCCGCAAGCACCGCTGCACCGGGGAACCGCGCCGAACCGGCGAGCACGAGCAGGCTCCCTCGCGTGTACTTATGAGCGTCACGCGGGATGGGAGGAAGCAGGGCCGCCAGCTCGTCGTCATTCATCCGGGTTCTTCTTCTCGTCGAGTTGGCTGATGCGTTCATCCATGTCGTCGAGCAACGCCCGCACCTCTTTGAACTGTCGGGCGAGCTCAGCGCGCGGGTCGAGCTTCTCGTCTTTGCGGGGACGGTTCTGCTCCTTGATGGCAACCGCGGAGGCCACCCCCACCGAGTGGGTGTAGGAAAGCGACAGCTGCACCTCGATGATGCCCTGGGCCTGCGCGACCTCCTGAGCACGGCCATGCAGCAACGGTACCGGACGCCCATAGCGGTCGTGACTGACCTCCACATCCCGAAAGGCCATACCGGAGAAGCCCGTGCCGAGCGCCTTGAGCACCGCTTCCTTTGCGGCAAAGAACAGCGCAAAGTGCACGGCGGGTCGCCCTTTGCCCTGCGCGTAGGCGCGCTCGGCGTCCGAGAACAGGCGGGCGCGCATACGGGGCGTACGCTCAAGCGCCCGCTCCATACGCTCGATCTCGATGATGTCTACGCCCAGGCCCGCAACGGGAGCAACGTCCTCAAGGGCAATGCCTCCGGAGGCGCCGTCCTCAAGGACGGATGCGTCGTCGCTGGCAGCCGGGTTGTCTGTCATGTTGCTCTCCTTCGGAGTGTGTCGCGCTGCGCGCTCTTGGGGTGGCGTTGCGAGCTTGCGCTTGCAAAGATTCCCGGGCGGAACTCGGGAATGGCAAAAAGGTGCGCCGGGATTGACGGCACGGAGAAAGGCAGTAGCCTATCTGTGCCGCTACTCAACGGTCACCGACTTTGCGAGATTGCGCGGCTGGTCGACGTCGCAGCCGCGGGCAAGGGCGATAAAACGGGCGAACAGCTGCAGGGGCACGCTCGCGGTTATCGGTGAGAGGCATTCGCGCGTAGGCGGGATGTAGATAACGTGGTCCGCAAGCTCGCGGATGCGTTCGTCACCCTCGGTGGCCACGGCGACTATGCGGGCGCCGCGCGCCTTCATCTCCTCGATGTTCGCCAGCATCTTATCGCGCGTTGAGCTTTGCGTGGCAACGGCGACAACCGGCGTGGCGGCGTCGGGGTCGATGAGGGCGATCGGGCCGTGCTTGATCTCGCCCGCCGAGAACGCCTCCGCGTGCAGGTAACTGATCTCCTTGAGTTTGAGCGCGCCCTCATAGCAGGTTGTCGCGCCCACTCCCCTGCCGATGAACAGGGCGGTCTGCGCCTCGGCACAGGCGTCTGCCGCAGCCTCAATCGCGGCGGTGTCACTCAAAATCTGCTCTATCTGCCCTGGTAGCTGCTTCATCTCGCCGTATATCTCCCTCACCTGCGCACCCGTGAGCAGCAGGCGCTCCTGGGCGAGGTACAGCCCCAGCAGCGTAAGCAGCGCCACCTGCGCGAGGAAGGACTTGGTCGCCGCCACCGCTATCTCGATGTTTGCCTTGATGTTGAGCACGGTTTGCGCCTCCTGCGTGATGCGCGAACCCATCACATTAGTGAGCGCGATAACGTGCGCGCCCGCGCGGCGTGCCAGGCGCACCGCCTCAAGCGTGTCGGCCGTCTCGCCAGACTGCGAGATGGCAATAACGAGCGTATTCGTGCTGATGATGGGGTTACCGTAGCGAAACTCCGAGGCAACATCCACCTCCACCGGAATGCGCGCCCAGTTCTCGATGAGGTCCTTGCCGATGAGCCCGGCATGATACGAGGTCCCGCAGGCAACAACGTAGATACGGTCTATATCGGCAAGCTCCTCGTCGGTCAGGGGCAACTCATCAAACTGCAAAGCGCAGGTCTTGCGGTCGAAGCGGTTGGCTATGGTGTCGCGGATAACGCGTGGTTGCTCGCTTATCTCCTTGAGCATAAAATCCGGGTAGCCGCCCTTTTCTGCCTGCTCCAGGCTCCATTCTATGTGATAGATGGCGGGGGTGAACGGCTCGCCCGCGGGGTCGAAGAACTCGATGCTCCCGTCGCTGTGCAGCACGGCGAGGTCGCGGTCGCGGATATAGGATATCTCGCGGGTCTTGTCGATAAGTGCCGGAGTGTCCGAGGCGGCGATGGCGCCCCCCTCGTAGCTGCCGATGACCAGCGGCGAGTCGTTGCGCGTTACGATAATGGTATCTGGGTGGTTGGCATGGAGGATGGCCAGCGCAAAGGAACCAGAAAGCTGCGCCACTGTTGCGCGCACCGCCTCAGTAAAGTCACCTGCGTGCGCCTCGTAATTCTCCTCAACAAGATGGGCGACCACCTCGGTGTCGGTCTGCGAGGCAAAGACATGGCCCTTCTCGATGAGCTCCACCTTGAGATGAGCGTAGTTCTCGATGATGCCGTTGTGCACAACGGCAATCCGGCCGGAGCAGTCACAATGAGGATGCGCATTCTCCTCACTCGGAACGCCATGGGTAGCCCAGCGAGTATGCCCAATGCCGCAGGTACCGGCAACGCCGCTTTTCTCAACAGCCTCAACGAGGCTGGCAACCTTGCCCTTGCGCCTTACCACCTCAAGCACAGCACCCGTGCCGCCCGCAGAGCCTGCTTCCTGAGAGGCTGCCTGCGGCTGTACCAAGGCGATGCCGGCGCTGTCATAACCCCGGTATTCGAGCCGTGCGAGCCCCGCCAGCAGAAAAGACCGCGCGTCTGCCGTCCCCGTAAATGCAACTATCCCACACATGGGCTTTCTCCCTAATGGTTTTGGCAAAGCGCCATTGTTTTACTACCTACCATTGTACGTTATCCCAACTCCTGAGCGACCACAGAGGCAAGGAGTTCGGCCTCATCCTGGGCGATGTGTTCCTCGGTGGCTTCAACCATAACACGAACGAGCGGCTCGGTGCCCGAGGGCCGCAGCAAAACGCGCCCCTGCTCTCCCAGGCGTCCCTCGGCCTCGCGCACAGCCTGGGCAATGGCCTTGGAGCCAGCAAATCCCACCTGGTCGCTCACTTTTACGTTGATGAGGACCTGCGGATAGCGCGTCATCACCTGGGCCAGGCTGCTGAGCGGCATCGCCGCACGCCGCAGAGCCACCAGCAGTTGCAAAGCCGTTACCAGCCCGTCTCCCGTGCTGTTGTGCTCCAGGAAGATCATGTGGCCAGACTGTTCCCCGCCGATGACGTAGCCGCCCTCGCGCATGGCGGCGAGCACATTGCTGTCGCCCACGGCGGTTTGGATTACCTCTATCCCCTGCTGACGCATGGCGCGCGTAAACCCGAGATTGCACATGACCGTTGTAACGACCGTGTTGCGCGCAAGATGACCTTGCTCCTTGAGGTCGAGGGCACAGATGGCCTCGATAAAGTCACCGTCCAACTCGTTGCCAGTTTCATCGAGGGCAAGCACGCGATCCGCGTCGCCGTCATGGGCGATGCCAAGGTCGGCATCCGTCTTAGCGACAAGGGCCTTGAGTTGCTCCAGATGGGTGGAGCCGCAACCGACGTTGATGTTGTTGCCGTTAAAGTCGGTGTTGATTGCCGTGACCGTCGCGCCGAGCTGCCGCAGGGCCTCAGGCGTTGTGGCAAACGACGCGCCGTGCCCGCAGTCGACAGCAACGTGCAAGCCCGCAAGGTCAAAGCCCTGCCCGCGCACCACCTCCACCGCATGGGCGACATAGCGCTCGTTGGCGTCCTCAAGCGGGATGACCGTCCCCACAGCCGCGCCCGTGGGGTTGGGAAACGGGGCAGGGGTTAGCTGTTGCGGCAGAGGGGGACGGGGCAAGTGTCCCATCAGCGCCTGGAGTCGTTCCTCAAAGGCGTCTTCCTGCTCGCGGGTGAGCTTAAAGCCCTCCGCGTTGAAGAACTTGATGCCGTTGTATTCCGGGGGGTTGTGCGAGGCGGAGATAACCACGCCGCCGCTGGCGTTGAGCTCGCGCGTGAACAGCGCCACCGCCGGTGTGGGGATGATGCCCGCAAGCAGGGCGTCTCCGCCCGCCGAGGTGATGCCAGCCACAAGTGCCGCCTCAAGCATGGGGCCGCTTTTGCGGGTGTCTCGTCCGATAACGAGCCGCCCGCCGAGCAACTCAACAGCCGCACGGCCTAAGACATAGGCCATCTCACAGGTAAGCTCCTGGTTCGCAATGCCGCGAACCCCGTCAGTACCGAAGAATCTCGTCATAGTCGCTCCTATGAGTGTGTCGCGCGCTACGTGCGCTCCTGATGCAAAGATGCGAGCTTCACTCGCAAAGATTCCCCGCGCTTCGCGCGGGAATGGCACTTATAAACTACGCCCAACGCTGCATACGATAAGAACATACAAAGGGGCCGTACCGCGAATGCGAGTACAACCCCTTTGGGCTTATCGAGATATTAGCGCTTGGAGAACTGCGGACGCTTGCGGGCCTTCTTGAGGCCGTACTTCTTGCGCTCCACCATGCGGGGGTCGCGCGTCAGGTAGCCAGCCTTCTTGAGGTCGGCGCGGTAGTCGCCCGCCTCGAGCAGGGCGCGGGCGATGCCGTGGCGCAGCGCGCCTGCCTGCCCGGATATGCCGCCGCCCGTACCAAGGGCCACCACATCGAAGTGGTCGACGGTGTCCGTCACCCTAAAGGGCGCGAGCGCAAAGTTCAGCAGCGCCTC
>JAITEK010000099.1 GCA_031282085.1 Coriobacteriales bacterium | reverse complement strand
GGGTCGCGCGTCCACATGGAGTACATCGAGATGGTCATGTCCATGTGCCACAGCTTGGCGCCCACGTCCTCAACCATCTTGATGCCGTCGCCGGTGTTGAACTGCCAGCCCTCAAACTTAAAGGGGTAGCATTTGAGGTACCTGTTCTTGAGGTCCTCGTTGAACTCAAAGCCGCCCAGCGTGAGGATGACGCCCTTGCGCGCCTTGATGGCCTTCTCGGCGGAGTCGTCACCGATCTTGGTCCACGCACCGACGATCTCCTTGGTCTGCGGGTTTTGGATGAGGCGCTCGCTGTGACAGGAGAACATGAGCTCAACGCCCAGTTCCTCACGCTTTGCGTCCAGCTCGTGAAAGCTGCGCATACCAAAGCCGTCGATGGAGGCGAGTTTCTGCGAGCTTTTGTAGGCCTCGTCGTCCAGGAAGTAGTACTCGGGAATCGAGCCGGCGATGGCAACTTCCACCGGTTCGTAGGTGACGCCGTACTTGTCGGCATACTCGGTGTTGCGCACCGCCTCGTCCACCCAGACCTCTATCATGGGGTCGGGGGTCTGGCCGTGCGTGAAGGCACGGATGTAATTCTTGTATATCTCCGCCTTGTCGGGCTCGATGATGGCCCACTCGCCGTTGTTGACGGAGCTGTTGCCGCCGCCGCGTTCCGGGGCCTTCTCAAGCACCAGCACCTTTTGGCCGCATTCGTCGGCTCCGATGAGCGAGGCCCACATTCCCGCGCCACCGTAGCCGATGACGAGGAGGTCGCACTCGTAATCCCAAGCCTTGGGCAGCCAGTCGCCGCTTGCGCCCGCGTCGCCGGTCTCCGCACAACCGGCGAGGGCCGAGCCAGCAGCCAGCCCGGCTCCGGTCACTCCCGCCAACGCCGCACCTTTGAGGAAGTTGCGCCGCGAGAGGCCCTGATCCTGCTGTTGGCTGTTGCCCTGCCCCTGGCCTTGCCTCTGGTTCTTTGTTTCCATGGAGTTCCTCCTTCTTTTGTTGGGAACTCGGTTTGCGCCCAGTTCCCACTCGGTTTTTGTCCGAGTCCCTGCCCGGACCTCGCGGCTCTCAGGCGAGCCGTATGTCGCATACCATAGAGCGCAAGCGGGCACAGAGCATCTGATTATGGATAGGATTTTTTCAAGCGCCCTCGCGCTGCGCATCGCGACCCGCAGAAGCAGGGCAAACGCAAACGGGCTGGTGACGCCGGGGTGACCGACGGAGCGGCAAGATCGGCCTGCTCGCACAATATCGGATTCTCCATCCGATGGGCTTTTCCTAATCTTGCTACTATAGTAGACATCTACTGAGCACTAATTGTCGGCGGGGCATGGAGGGAGCGGAGCCGGGCCTATGCCTGAAAGAGACGAGCGCGGACAAGATCTATCCTTCGGTTACCTGGTATCCATCCTCGGCTTTGGGTTGTGCCGGGCGTGGATCGTCTTTTGCCTGTCGATTCCGCTGGCAAGCCCCTGGTTCACCAGCTCCTGGGTGTTTTTGCTCGCGGGCGCACTGGCCGCGCTGGCAGTGTTTGCGACGCCACTCCTCTCGTCGCGTCTCAGGCGCGGCACACGCTACCTGCGCCTGATACTGTTTCGTGTTACGGCGGTTCTTCTGCTGCTCGGCTCCGTGCTCATCCCCTGCGCCCTGTGGATCGATTCCTGGCCCTTGCTGCTGCTGAGCTGGACGGTCGGCGGCATGGGCGCCGGGCTGTTGCAGGTACTATGGGGCGAGCGTTTTGCCACCCACCCGCCGCGCTTCTCCCTCACCGTTGCGCCGGCCGCCGCGATACTCACCGCGGTGGTTGTTGCGCTTTCGCTAAGCGAGACCACGCTGATCGTGCTGTTCATCTTCCCTCTCGTGTCCTTTGTGCTACTGGTGCTTGAGGTTGATGGGGCGCGGTTCGGTCAGCAACTGCTCAAGCGCAAACCGCTGCCGGCAAGTGGGGTTGAGGGGGACGGAGGCGCTGCGGCTCCGACGGCCCCTCCTGCCGTTGCCCGCCCTGCCCGCAGCAAGGGCTTCGACTCCGCCGTGTGGAAACTGATGTTCTCCATCCTGGTGTTCTCCTTCATCTGTCGCTCCTTCGACGCGCTGCCCCTGGAGAACATCGGGCCGTTCGCGGCCTTCGGCGGCAGCGTGCTCTTTGCGCTCATCCTCGTAGGGGTCACCTTCCTCATCCTCGCGGCCCTGCTCAAAGAACGCTTCAACGTCGCGCTGACCTACCGGCTCAGCCTGCCGTTGATGATGATGGGTTTTGCGGTGCTGGCGTTGTTCATCAACAGCTACGCGGCGATGTCGCTGCTGCTCATCAACATGGGCTATGAGTTCTTCGACATACTCTCCTGGATACTGTTCGCCGACGTGGCGCGGCGCGAGCGGGACCGCCGGTTCAGGGTGTTTGGGCTGGGTGTGGCCTTTACGTTCATCGGGATGGCGCTGGGGTATTTCTTCGGCGGCACGCTGGTGCAGTTCTTGATGGACGACGTAACGCAGGCCACGGGCGTGGTGCTGCTGTGCATGGTCGCGCTTGTGCTGGTGGCGTTTCTCGTGATTCCCGAAGGGACGGTCTTGCACCTTGCCGGTTCGCTGTTTGCCGAGCGTGGGCGGGCGGAGACGGACGGAGACGGCGCGAGCGGTGAGGCGCGGCAGCTCGGCGCCGAGCATCCCACCCTCGAGCAGACCTGCACGCAGGTGGCGGCCCACTATCGCCTCACGGCACGGGAGGGAGAAGTGCTCGCCCTGCTCGCGCGCGGGCGGACGCTTGCCATCATCGCGCACAAACTCAACATCGCCAAAGGCACGGTACGCACGCACATCGAGCGGGTATACGCCAAGCTCGGCGTTCACAAACAACAGGAGCTCATCGACCTTATCGAGGGCTTTGGAAAAGAGAACAATCACCAGGAAAGGACCTTGCCATGACACGGATAGAATTGCCGCTGTATACGCCGACCTACGTGCCCACGGGGGCGGAGCGCGCTCGCATGCAGACCTCGCGCGGGCTGATTGTTGTGGAGTTGTTCGGGCGTGAGGCGCCGGTGACCGTTGGCAATTTCGTTGAGTTGGCGACGCGGGGGTTTTACGACAAGCTCAAGTTCCACGGGAAGAAGGCCGGCTCGGTGGTGGTGGGCGGGTGCCCTGTGACGCGCGGGCTCGGCCCGGCGCAGGTGCACGCCGCCGTGCGTGGTGTGCTGCACGGCATACACCCCGGAACCGGCACGGCGCGCCACCGCATCGTCGACGAGTGGGAGCACAACCCGCGCAACCAGCACCTCGACGGCTCGCTGGTGATGGCGCACGGCTCCGACCCGGATTCCGGCAGCTCACAGTTCTACTTCTCGCTGGCCGCCCAGCCCGAGTTTGACGACCAGTACACGGTCTTTGGTCAAGTGGTCGAGGGCCTTGAGGTGATACACGCCCTGAACATAGGCGACGTGATCGAGGCCATCACCATCGAGGGACTTGCGCAAGCAAGCGGCGCATTGTCTCGGGGTGGCGTGGTATAGTGGTTGCGTTACAGTGAAGCGAGGGGTCCATGCGTACTGCGGAACAGGGTTTACGAACGGTGAGACAACGGGACGGCCTTATGTCGGTTGAGGCCGCTGCGGTCATCTTCGTCATCGCACTTTTTGTGGCCTTCCTCATCATCGCACTCAGCGGCTACATCGGCAAAGCGCAGAACAAGGGGTACACCAACGAAGCGCGCAACTACGCGATTGCAGCCAAGGCGGTGCTGGGAGAGCGTTACGCGCGGGACGAGAGCATGCCGCCGCACGCTTTGGTGAACCCGGTCTCAGACGCCCGTTTTGCGATTTTCGGCCTCAGCGACCAGCCTCTGGCAAACGAGATAGCCCTGCTGATGGATGTTTCCCTGCCGGACACGCCGGAAGATCCGGGATACTGGGTGCTCTACCTGGCGGGTCCCCCTTCAACCGACGCCATACATTGTGACGGCTTCCTGTTCCTGTACTACCCCCAGGGCGCCGCTGCGCAGGACGACCCCTCCGCCTCCTCGGAGGACTACATCCTGGTAACCTATAAAATGACCCCCTACCCCAGCGACTCACCCGACGGTGCCTCCGACGGTGCGTCCGAGAGCGTCACCGCGCAAACACTGATGAGCAGCATCACCTACGA
>JAITEK010000053.1 GCA_031282085.1 Coriobacteriales bacterium | reverse complement strand
TACTTCTCCAGGATTGCGTAGATGTCATCGGCGCGGAGTATGAGCACATCTTCCCCGTCCACCTTGACCTCCGTGCCGCCGTACTTGCTGTAGATGACGCTGTCACCCTCTTTGACCTGTGGCTTAACCAGGTTACCCTGATTGTCCAGCTTGCCTTCGCCAACGGCGATGACCGTTCCGCGCTGCGGCTTCTCCTGTGCGTTGCTTGCAAGCACCAGACCCGACGCGGTGGTGGTTTCGGCCTCGTCCTGTTTGACGATGACCCGATCTCCCAACGGTTTAAGACTCATGTACCATGACCTCCTTCAAAATCGATTGGAATGTGTCTCAACAGAGCATTAGCACTCAAAGATGTAGAGTGCTAACGGAGTGTGAATGATACTCCATACGGGGGATAATGCAAGGGGAGGGAACCCGGTTCCCTCCCCTTGTCATGCAACTGTAATCTTATAATGGGAGACTTAGATTTTTAGAACGAAAGCGATGACAACAACGCTGCGGCGAATATGATGTTCACTACCCACAAAACAACAGAGAGCGAAAGCGAGATAATACCCAACACGAGCGCAGCTGTTGTAATGCCCGACTTTTCTATCTTGGCAGCCCTGCGTGATGCAGCAATGGCGCCGATGCCACCTATTATCCCGATCCAAAGCCAGAACCACATTCCCACAAGACCGACAATGCCAAGCACCAAAGCAGTTATGGCGATGTTTTTGTTCGCGGGCTGTGCGGCTGGCTGCGGCACGGGAGGCGCCGGTGGTGCGAATGGCTGCTCCGATGCGGGTGGTGCGGGTGGTTGTTGCTGGTTGTCAAAGTCTGACATGATTTCCTCTTTCCTTCATAAGCCCTATACGACATTACCCCCAAGCACCTCGTCCACTCAACGAAAAGTGCACATCATATAGTACCGTAAGCTCAGGTCATCCGCCAGATGTTGGTATCACTTTTTTTGAATTCGTGCGCGACAGTGCGACACACTGTTGCCGCGGTTGCGCCTCGTTACGCAGGTGGTTCGCCGGTTGCAAGGATGTGGTCGAGAGCGGCCTCGTCGAGGATGGGGACGCCCAGTTGTTGTGCCTTAGTGAGTTTGGAGCCAGCGCCGGGGCCTGCCACCACATAGGAGGTCTTTGCCGAGACGGAGCCGGAGGCTTTTGCGCCGAGGGAGCGCAGTATCTCCTCGGCCTCGTCGCGCGTGTGCCTCTCCAGGCTGCCGGTGAGCACGAAGGTGAGACCCGCAAGCGTCTGGGGAGGCTCCTCCCCCGTCGCGGCGCCATCCGCGCTGGCTGCACCCACACCCGCCACACCCGCCACGCCAACGCGTCGCTCAAGCGTAAGCCCCGCCGCTTTAAGGTCCTCAACAAGACGCCTGTTGTCCGGCGTCGCAAAGAACTGCACAACGGTTCGCGCGATAACCGGCCCCACGCCCTCTATCTGCGTAAGGTCCTCCTCCGTGGCCGCTGTCAGCGCATCGGCTGAGGGGAAGGCGCGGCAGATGGTATCGGCAACGGTCTTGCCCACGTTGCGCACGCCCAGGCCAAAAAGTACGCGCGCGAAGGGGCGGGTCTTGCTGGCCTGTATCTGCTCGTATATCTTGGCCGCTACGGTCTCACCGAGCAGCACGGGTTCCTTCTCCCAGTCGCCCAAAAGTTCACGGCGCTCAGGCGGCATCGCCCGCACGTACTTCTCCTCGCCGGTCTCCAGAGCGGCAAGCTGCGCAGCACTCAGGCGATAGAAACCCGCCACATCAGTAACCAGACCGCTCTCAACCAGCTTCTCGATGATCTTCGGCCCCAGCCCGTCTATATCCAACGCGCCACGGCTCACCCAATGACTCAGGCGCTCAAGACGCTGAGCGGGACATTCGGCAGAGTTGCAGCGGTAGGCAACTCCGTCCTCATCCCGAAAGACGGGAGAGCCGCAGGAGGGGCACTCACCCGGCATATCCCACAGCTCGGCGCCCGCAGGGCGCAGCGAGCCGATGGCGCCTAACACCTCGGGGATAACGTCGCCGGCCTTGCGGATGATAATGGTGTCCCCCACACGCACGTCCTTACGCCGCACCTCATCGAGGTTGTGGAGGGTCGCGCGCGCGACGGTTGAGCCTGCCACAAGCACTGGGTCAAACTCCGCTACCGGCGTGAGTACGCCGGTTCGGCCCACCTGCACCACGATGGAACGCAGGACGGTTGTCTTCTCCTCAGGGGGGAACTTAAAAGCGATAGCCCAGCGGGGGGCTTTTGCCGTAAAGCCGAGCGCACGTTGCAGCGCAAAGCTATCGACCTTTACCACCACGCCATCTATGTCGTAGGCCAGAGCGGAGCGCTGCTCGATGGCCCGCACGCAAAAGTCGTGAACCTCCTGCTCGGTCGAGCAACGCGCGATGGTGGGATTCACGTGAAAGCCCGCACCATGCAGCCACTCGAGCAGCTCCCACTGGCTTTGCACGGGTACGGCCCCATTGTCTGCCAGCGCGTACATAAAGGTTGCCAGGTCACGGCTCGCGGTAACGCGAGGGTCTTTCTGACGCAGCGAACCGGCGGCCGCATTGCGCGGATTGGCAAACAGCCGCGGGGCTTTGCCGCTCTGCTCGGCCTCGGCGTGCATCGCCTCGTTGAGGCGCTCAAAGCTCGCATGCGGCATATATATCTCGCCGCGCACCTCCAACTCGCCGGACAGTGCCGTGCGCAGACGCAGAGGGATGTCGCGCACGGTGCGGGCGTTGGCTGTTACGTTCTCGCCGGTAGTGCCGTCACCGCGGGTTGCTACGCGGATGAGCTCGCCGTCGCGGTAGGTCAGCGCCAGGGAGGAGCCGTCTATCTTGAGCTCGCAGACGTAGGCGAGCTCGGCGCCCTCACCCCCTGCACTCCCCACCCCCAGCTCAGCCGCCGCCTGCCGCGTGCGGGCAAGCCAGGCGTCCAACTCATCCAAGTCCATTGCGTTGTCGAGCGAGTACATGCGCTGGGCATGCGTCACCGGTTCAAAGGCCTCACCGAGCACAAAACCCCCCACACGTTGCGTCGGCGACGTCGGTATCACGATCTCGGGCCACCGCCGCTCCAACGCCTGCAACTCGCGCATGAGCGAGTCAAAAGCGGCGTCGCTTATCTCGGGTTCATCGAGCGCGTAATACCGGTAGCTGTGATAATCGATTTCCTCCCGCAGCTGCTGCGCGCGCGCGCGGGCCTCCTCCAAAGAGAGTGTATCCATCCTGCACCTTTCGCTGTTCTGGATGCCGAACCCTCTCAACATCCTCAGCAAAGATTACCACATCGCGGGGGGCGCTACGACAGCGGGGTACCCTGTTCGCTCGCGGCGACGCGGGAGGGGTTGAGCTGCTCGGGCTTGATGTGAGGGTGATGGTAATGGCTGTGCAGGCGGCTGTTGGCGGCAATCGCGTTGGCGGGGCACCAATGGATGCAGGCGTAGCACGCTTCGCATCGGTCCGAGCGCGTGGGCGCGGCCCCGTCCTCCTCGCTTATCGTGATGTTCTGCGCGGGGCAGACCTGGGCGCAGATACCGCATTTTGTGCAGCGCCGGTCGACCCTAAAGACAATGGCGCGACGCAGCACGTCGGTGTAGGTCTTCACCAGGTTGCCGAGGAGTTTGGATGAGCGCGTGAAGCAGTTCTCCTGGTAGTTGCCCACCGCCTCGGCAATCTCGCCGACCTGCTCGGTCATGGACGCGAGGCGGCGCGCCATGGTGCGGGAGTCGGGGTCGATAAGGCCGACGCTCCCCATGGTCTTAACGCCAGCCGCGTAGTTGAGGAAGCTGCCATCCGCGCCGAGGAGCTCGTCGATGTCCCAAAACTCGTTGCAGCCGAAGATCGTATACGTTGAGATGGCAAAGTAGTAGCAATCGGGCCGCTTAGGCATCTGCTTTATGAAGCCCCGCACCATCTCCGGCAGGGTGGCGCGATGCACCGGGAACACAAAACCCACCTGGGACGCCTCGCGGGCGGCGGCGTAGGGATCGTCGAGGATAAGACTGCCCGGGATGGAGATGGGCGGCGGGGCGTCCAGTTTTTGGGCAAGCTCAAGTGCCACGGCAAGGGAATTGCCAGTAGCACTGAAATAGTAAATCGCACACATCTCTCCCATGAGCGATACGGTACCACGCGCGCCGCCTCCATGTGACACGCCACCATGTCTGCGACCAGATGCGGCGGCAAACGGTAAGAAACCAGCGCCCCGGCAACGGCAAACGGTAGCAACCAGCGCGCGACAGGACCAGCCACGGTGCTTCCCCTTGTCCGGCGTTTGGGCTATGCTGACGAGGGACACGATCGTTCCTGTGCAAACGCCGTGCCAGTGGGAAAGCCCCGAAGTGGAGCGTGGACGCCATGCGGTACAACTGCCTTATCGTCGATGACGAGGAAGCCCTCTCGCAGAGCACCTGCGAATACTTCAATATGTTCGACGTCAGCTGCGCCTGGGTGCCCAGCGCCCAAGGTTGCCGGGAGTTCTTCGCCGAGCACACAACCGACCTCATCCTGCTCGACATCAACCTGCAAGACGGCTCGGGTTTTACCCTCTGCAAGGAGCTGCGGCAGCGCTTCACCATCCCCATCCTGTTCATCAGCGCCCGTGGCGGCGACGACGACGTGCTTTTGGCTCTCAACGTCGGCGGTGACGACTACATCCAGAAGCCCTACTCCCTCGGCGTGCTGCTCGCCAAGGTAAAAGCAGTATTGAAGCGGTGCGTGGCCGACGCCGATGACGGGGTCGAGGGGGTTGTGCGGCTGGGGTACAATGCCGTTGACCTGCGCGCCGGCAGGGTCTTTCGCGACGGGGCTGACCTCAACCTCAAGACCATGGAGTTTAAGCTGCTCGCCTATCTGGTGCGCAACCGCGGACGCGTAGTGCCCAAGGCGGAGCTGTTTGCCCAGGTGTGGGGCAACGCCATCACCGGCGACGGCACCTTGAACGTGCACGTCCGACATCTGCGGGAGAAACTTGAGGAGGACCCTCAGAACCCACGGCTCATCAAGACCGTCTGGGGCACGGGCTACCTGCTTGAGGCGCCCGAGGTTGAGCCCGTCCCACTCCGTCATGCCGCGTTCGGCGAGGCCGAGCCGCAGTATCCACAGCCCTGACGCAGGGTGAACATGCGTATCCGTTGGTACATACTTGCGATGATAGCGCTCATCTGCGCAGGGCTGACGGGCATCCTGCTGCTTATCCCACCAGCGCAGGTGCCGCCCAACGACACGGTCGCCATCAATGACTTACGCCATCGCCTGGCACAGGATTTTGAGCGCATCCGCACAGAGGGCGCGGTGGCCCTGCCGGCGTTGGATGGGAG
>JAITEK010000117.1 GCA_031282085.1 Coriobacteriales bacterium | reverse complement strand
ACCCCCTCGGCCTTGCCGCGGTCGCGCCCTCCGAGATCGTCCGCATCCACTCCTCCAGCGGCACGACCGGCACGCCCGTCATCATCCCCTACACCGCAAAAGACGTGCACGACTGGGCCGTCATGTTCGCGCGCTGTTACGAGATGGCGGGCATCACGCGCGAGGACCGCATCCACATCACCCCGGGCTACGGGCTGTGGACCGCCGGTATCGGCTTTCAGCTGGGAGCGGAGCTGCTCGGCGCTATGGCCATCCCTATGGGCCCCGGCAACACCGATAAGCAGCTCCAGATGATGATGGATCTTGAGTCCACCGTGCTGGGCGCGACCTCCTCCTATGCGCTGCTGCTCGCCGAGACCATCGCCGAGCGCGGCATAGGCGACCGCATCAAGCTGCGCAAAGGCGTTATCGGCAGTGAACGCTGGGGCGAGCGCATGCGCAACCGCATCGCAAGCGAACTGGGCGTCGATCTGCACGACATCTACGGACTGACGGAGATATACGGGCCGGGCATCGGCATCAACTGCGAGGCGGCCGACGCGATGCATTGTTGGGACGACTACCTGTACCTCGAGATCATCGACCCCCACACGGGCGCGGTGCTTCCCGACGGGCAAAGCGGCGAGTTGGTGATTACCACGCTTGAGAAGGAAGGCGCGCCGCTCATCCGCTACCGCACCCACGACCTCACGCGCATCATCCCCGAGGCCTGCCCCTGCGGCAGCCCCTACACGCGCATCGAGACGCTTATAGGACGCAGCGACGACATGGTAAAGGTGAAGGGCATCAACATCTTCCCCGCGCACATCGAGGAGGCGCTCGCCGTGACCGAGGGCGCCTCAAGCGAATATCAGGTGATGATAGACCACCTGGACGGTCGGGACATCATGACGGTCTTCTTTGAGACCGCCTCACCCACCGAGCACCGCCCTTACATAGAGCTGGCGCTGCACCAGGCCATCAAGGACAAGCTGTCGCTGTCCGTTGTGCCCAAAGCCGTTGATTTGGGCGACCTGCCCCGCTCCGAGAAAAAGAGCAAACGCATCTTCGACAACCGCTACTGAGCGATGCGCCAGTGTCACGAGGACGGCTGACGCCGTGCCGCGATTTTTGGCATCCGGCCGCTATCGCGCCCGGTTGGATGCTGGGATAAACCCAGCATGACGAACAGAAAAACGCCCGTCATTCCGGCTTTATGCCGGAATCCAGTCGCAAACGATAGTGAGCGACGCATAGAAAGCGCGTAGCGCGACACACTACGTATTATCCGTGTTGTTCTCGTATCTTGGCGTTGAGCTTGCGGAACTCAAAGGCCATCAGGATGGCGCAGGTGACGATGCTGAGGGCGTCGGCCACCGGGTAGGCATAGTACAGGCCGTCGAGCGGTGCAAGCGCCGGGATGATGAAGGTGATGACCATCGGCAGCAGATAGATAAGGGGCAGCAGGTAGAGTATCTGCCGCGTCAGCGAGAGGAACATGGATTTGAGCGGCTGTCCACTCGCCTGGAAGTACTGCGTGGCAACAACCTGCAAACCGATGAGCGGCATCATGAACACCTGCACTTTGAGCGCCGTGATGGTAAAGTCCTGCAGCTCATCCTTGATGCCAAAGAGGTAGACGATCTGCTCGGGGAACAGATGTATGAGTATCCAGAAGAATACGCCGATGGCCGTGACCCAGATCATGGCGACCTTGAACGTGGCCTTCACCCGCAGGTAATTCTTGGCGCCGTAGTTGTAGCCAAAGAGCGGCTGGGCGGCGATGGAGGCGCCGAGTATGGGGAAGAAGGCAAACATCGCAATACGCCCGACCACGCCGATGGCAACAAGTGCGCCCTCGGAGCCGATGGGAGTATCCGCGCCCAGGAGAATGAGCTGGCGATTGATGAGGACGCTTATAAAGGCCATGGCCGCCTGCAGCACAAAGGGAGCCAAACCCAGGGCAAGGATGTTCCTGACGAACGACAGCTGGGGCCTCAGATTCTTAAGGCGCAGCCTGAAGGGCGCCTTGTCCGAGAAGATGAAGTACCAAAGGACAAGCGCCGCGCTCACGCCCTGTCCGATGAGGGTCGCCCAGGCAGACCCGGCCACGCCCCAACCAAGGACCATGACGAACAGGAAGTTGAGCACGATACAGACAAGCGTACCGGCAACCATGGTAAAGAACGCACGTTGGGGGTCGCCCGCGGTGCGGATGAAGTTGTTAAAACCCATGCCGAGGAATTGCAGCACCACGCCGCTGCCGATGATGATCAAGAACACCCGCGCGGCGTCCCAGGTCTCCTCGGTCGCCCCCGAGATAGCCAATATCGGGTCCGCGAACAGCAGCACGGCCGCCGTACAGACAACGGCGCCGATGAGCGTAAGTGTAAAGGTGTTGCCCATGACTTTTTCCGCCTCGTCGCGTTTGCCTGCACCGAGGCGCAGAGCAGTCAGCGCGTTACCTCCCTGTCCGATGAGTATGGCGATGGCCATACCGACTATCATAGTAGGCATGACTATGGTCGGCGCAGCAAGTCCTATCGGACCAACGCCGTGCCCCAAAAACACCGAGTCGATGATGTTATACAGCCCGTTGACCACCAAGCCGATGATGGAGGGGATGGCAAACTCAACCATGAGCTTGGTGATCTTCACCGTGCCCAATCGCTCGACTTGGGCGCGGTTACGCGCCTCCTGAGATTGTTGTTCCTCGCGCGGCTGCTCTGCTTCCGGCAACTGCGCTTCCTGCTGTTCTCCCACCGCTTCCTCTCATCTCATCTCATAGAAGTCCCTGGCCTGCCCCGCCCTTACTCTAGCAATCAGCCATTCTCCTAGTGTAACGCATCGGTATATGGATTCCTTTGACAGTAGTAATAGTCACCTTCCCGTTATGGGGCGCCACGCAAGGTCACTTCACCGGCGGCGACGGCGACAAGGCCGCACTCGTCCGTCAGAAGGAGTTGGCCCCTCTCGTCAACACCCGCAACAACGCCGCACGCAATCTGCGCTCCCATCGCGTCGCGCACACAGACCGGCTCACCGAGCAGGGTCATATGCGCACGGTATTCCTCCACAAACGGCGCAAAGGAGCCGCGGGCAGCGGCCCAATCCTCGTAGCGGCAGAGCAGGGTGCTGATGATCCTGTCAGCGAGCTCCTCAAGAGGCAGCGGCCCTGTCGCAGCGTCGCTGAGATAGGCGGCGCCCTCAAAGGCGCCCTCGTCGGGGCGGTTCGCGTTCACACCGACGCCGATAATCGCGTACGAGGAGGTCGGCGCCCGTGTCGGCCTTGCCAGCCCCGTCGGCCTCGCCGACTCAACCGCCTGCACCAGCCCCGTCGCGTCCTCCGCGCCAGAAAGCGCGCGGGCAGAGAACACGACGACAGCCTGCTTGATCTCTATCGATACGCCCACGAGCTTGCCGCCTGCCGCCATGATGTCATTGGGCCACTTAACGCGCAGCCCATCGGGAGCAAAGCCCTGCAAGGCGTCGCGAACGGCAAGCGCCGCGACAAGACTGAGGGAGGCGGGAGCCCCTGGCGAACGGTCGTGCGAACGGTCGCGCTCATCTTGCGCAGCAAGCTCAACCAGTGCCGAGAGGTACAGGCCACCTGGCGGCGAGACCCAAGTGCGGCCAAGCCTGCCGCGTCCGGCCGTCTGCCTGCCGCTCATAACGACGAGCGGCACAAAGCGCCCGCCCTCGGCCCGCAAGGCGCCTTCGCCAAGCTGTTGCGCGCGCACAAGCACCTCGTCGTTGGTAGACGCAACGCTCTCAAGCCGTATCAGGCGATAATCAGCCTTGCATCTCATCGCGATTGTACTCATTCATCGCCTGAGTGAGACCGCTCTCCAGCACCGTGCGCACGATGGGAACCGCGCGGGAGACGCTCATCTCAAAATCCTCCAGCTCCTGGCCGCTCATGCGTTGCAGGACGAAGGCATGGGCGGGCATGCGGCCCGGCGGCCTGCCGATGCCGACGCGCAGACGGGCGTAGTCCGCGCCAAGCGCCTGATGCAACGAGCGCAGGCCATTGTGCCCAGCGTGCCCACCGCCGAGCTTGAGCCTGAGCGTGCCCGCGGGCAGATCAAGCTCGTCGTGGATGATGAGCACGTCCTCAACACCAAAACCGTAGCGTGCGGCAAGACCCCTGACGGGGCCACCACTCAGGTTCATGAAGGCCTGCGGCTTGGCGAACACGATCTTCTCGCCCTGATAGGTCGCCTCGCCTACGAGGGTGTTAGAGGCGAGCTTCCAGTAGTTCACGCCCAGTTCGGCGGCAAAGGCGTCCACGACCGCAAAGCCGGCGTTGTGCCGCGTACGCTCAAACTCCGCACCGGGGTTGCCCAGGCCGACGATGAAGTGGGGACCAAGAAGCGCCATCAGAGTTGGAACTCGGGGTCAAACAGCTCGGAGACCGAAGCCTCCAGATAAACGTTCATGATGGCGTTGGCGAGCAGAGGTGCGACCGTAACGACCTTTATCCTGCCGTTTTGGCGCTCGGCCGGCACCGGCACCGTGTCGCAGATCACAACTTCCTCAACAGCGGACGAGGCGAGACGCTCGTAAGCCGGCCCGGAGAACAAACCGTGCGTCGCGCAGATATAGACCGCAAGCGCCCCTTCGCGCTTGAGGGTCCGCACGGCTGCCTCGATGGAACCGGCCGTGTCGATCATGTCGTCGTTGAGAATGCAGGTCTTGTCCTTTACGTTACCGATGACGCTTGAGACCTCGGCGACGTTGTGATCGGGGCGGGATTTGTGCATGATGGCCAAATCGGCGCCGAGCATGTCAGCGAGCTTCTTCGCTGCTTTTGCGCGCCCTACATCGGGCGAGACGACGCAGACATTCTCCAGGCCCTTGTCGCCGAAGTAATCCGCAAAGATGGGGAGCGCCGTGAGGTGGTTGACCGGCGAGTCGAAGAAGCCCTGTATCTGCCCCTGGTGCAGGTCGATGGTGATGGTGCGGTTAACACCGGCCACCGTGAGGAGGTTGGCGACGAGCTTGGCCGTGATGGGCTCACGCGAGGCGGACTTCTTGTCCTGGCGGGAGTACCCGTAGTGCGTGATAACGGCAGTCACGGTGCGGGCAGAGGCGCGCTTGGCGGCGTCGGCCATGATGAGCAACTCCATGAGCGCGTCGTTGACCGACCCGGAGACGGACTGGACGATAAAGACGTCACAGCCCCGCACGCTCTCCAGATAACGGGCGTATATCTCACCGTTCTTAAAGGTGGTGAGCTTGATCTTGCCCAACTTCACCTCCATCATGTCGGCGATCTTCTCCGCCAGCTCCGGATTGCTCCTGCCGGAATACAACTTGAGGTTCTTTGTGACTTCGGTCATTGCGCGTTCTCCTTCTTATGCGGTTGATTCTTCCCCTTGCCGTCCTTTTCGGTATGTTCGGCACGCTCCCTGCGCTCGGTACGCCGGGTGTGCTTGTGCACCCAACCCTTAACAACGTGCTGCCTGCTGCGCTCGAGGGCCAACGCGCCGCTCGGCACGTCCTCGGTGATAACGCTCCCCGCCCCCGTCACCGTGTCCTCCCCCAACGTCACGGGGGCAACGAGCATGGTATCGGAGCCGATGAAGGCGCGGTCGCCTATCACCGTCGAGTTCTTCTCAAAACCATCGTAATTGCAGGTGATGGAGCCGGCGCCTATGTTCACGCCCTCGCCGAGATGCGCGTCCCCCATGTAGCTGAGGTGCGGCACCTTGCTGTTGCGCCCGATGGTCGAGTTCTTGATCTCAACGTGGGCGCCCGCCTTGGATCCAGCCTTCATGAGGGTGCCGGGTCGCAGGTAGGCGCGCGGGCCGCAGCTCACGCCCTCCTCAAGCACCACATCCACGAGCACGCTCTCCTCCACCGTGCAATCGTGCCCGATGGCGCTGTCGCTTATCCGGCTGTTGGGCCCGATGACGCTGCCACTCGCCACCGTTGTGGTGCCGGTGAGAAAGGTGAGCGGGAGCAGCTCAACGTCACTTTGCAGGCGGACATCCGGGCCGATCCAGACCAGGTCGGGGTTGAGCATGGTCACGCCGGCGGTCATGTGAGCGGTGTTGATGCGCCGCTGCATCGACGCGGTAGCCTGAGCCAGCTGCACCCGGCTATTGATGCCCTGGGTCTCTTCAGCATCCACGACGTGCGCCTTAACAGCAAGGCCCTGGGCCACGCAGATGCCGACAACGTCTGTGAGGTAATACTCACCCTGGGCGTTGTCGTTGCGCAACTGCCCCAGGCTCTCCAGCAGCACGGGCACGTTAAAGCAGTAGGCGCCGCTGTTACATTCTGTAACGGCGCGCTCGGCAGCGGTGGCGTCCTTCTCCTCAACGATGCGCAGCACGTTGCCCGTCTCGTCACGGATGACGCGCCCATAGTTCGTCGGATCGCTGAGGATGTGCGTGAGCACGCAGACGGCGGCGTTGCTCTCCTGCTGAGAGGCAACGAGCGCGGCGATGGTCTCGGAGGTGATGAGGGGCGTGTCGCCGCAGAGGACAACGAGAGAAGACGGGGCGTCTGTGCGAGCGAGCACGTCGCGCGCCACCATGATGGCATGTCCGGTACCCAGGCGCTCATCCTGCGCCACGACGATGGTGTCCGCCTCGACCAGGCCGATGACCTGCTCGCGTGCGTGCCCGACAATGGTGATGATGTTGCTGCTGCCCGCGGCCTTTGCCGCGTCGATTACCCAGCGGATAAGTGGTTTGCCTAAGAGTTCATGGGCGACTTTTGCGCGGGCTGATCTCATCCGAGTGCCCGCGCCGGCAGCAAGGACGAGCGTAGAGAAGGGCATAGAAATCCTTTCGTTTGGACTGTCTGTCTATAGTACCACGGTTACAGGGTGACGCGAGTACACCTGTTGCTTTACAAGATGACAACAGGCGCTGTACTCCTTTTGTCATATACTGCACTATTGACTTCACGAAAGGGACACCTCGAAGGGGACGCCGATTTTGACTCTTGATTTGAAACGGGATTGCCTCCCATGAACACGAATAAGCGACTCTACAAAAGTGACGAGCCCGTTGTCGCTGGCGTCTGCGGCGGCATCGCGGAGTATTTTGAGCTCGACCCCACGCTTATACGCATACTGTCGGTAATCGTTGTCCTCATCGGCTTCGGCTTTCCGGCTTTTGCCTACATCATCGCGATGGTCGTCATGCCCAAACGCACCGACGACTACCCTTCCTATATAGATGTGAAGGCCAGCCCCTCACAGGCGCACGCCTCACCATCCGCAAACGCGGACGACGCCGCTTCTTCTGCCGCTCATGGCGCGGCTTCGGCCACCGCCCCCAACGCCACCTCAACAACCAGGGCAGACGGAGGGGCAACCGCTTTTGCCACCGCCATGGGTGACGACACGGTGGCGGGTGCGGCGGGTGCGGGTGCGGCAGGTGCGGCTTTCACGGCGACGGCGCCCGGCTGCGCCTACACCGCCAGCAACCCCCAGGCCTATGACGCCGTTGGCCCCACCGGTTCCTCCGCACGCAACTCCCAACGGCCGCGGCACATCCGTACGGGCGTCATGCTCGGCATACTGCTGGTGAGCATAGGGCTCCTTGCCCTTTTCGACACCTTGCTCGATGCGTCGGTCTGGAGTCTCTGGCCACTCGTCATCGTCATCGCCGGCTTCATGACGCTGTGCACCCCCGGCAACAGAGGCTGGAGTCTTGTGCGGGCGGGCCACGCCATCTGCCTCATCACGGTCGGGATGGTGTTGCAGTTCTGGGTGCTCGACATCATCGTCACCGCCGTCTTCATCCACATGTTCTACTATCTGTGGCCGGTGCTCCTCGTGGTACTGGGGCTCTCCATCATCGGCAACGCAACCAAGCGGAGTTTCTTCAATCTGCTCGGTTCGCTGCTTTTCTCGTCGGCTTTGGTTTTCGGCGTTTGGAACTTCGGGCACATCAACGAGGTTTTCCTGTTCCTTCCATCCTTCTCGCTGCCAGAGGAACATCCTCCTTGGGGCGGCTTCTTCCCTTTTAACTGACGGCGCGGACGTTACGGGGCGTAACCATGCAGGGTTCTGACAAAAACAAAGTAGCACTCATAATCGGCGGCATCCTTGTGCTCCTGGGAATCTGGCAGCTCGCCGAACACTTCTTTGGGAACTTCCTTGAGGGATTGTGGAGGTTCATCGGAGTCGCCGCGGGGATACTGGGTTCGCTGATCGTCATCGCCTTGGGGCTTTTCCTCGTGATCGCCTCACGGAAGGACAAGCTCAGTCTTCCCAAAGACAGGAAGTTGTATCGCTCGACGCGCAGCAGGAAGATTGCCGGAGTCTGCGGAGGCATTGCTGAATACCTAAACGCCGATTATGCTGCTGTACGCATAATCACCTTGATGCTTGCCGTGCTCTGCTGGTATATCGTCATCCCTCTGTATATCGTGCTCTGGGTCATCCTTCCACCGAACACCCCGCGCTTTAACAGTTGGATGTAATTGAGTATTTTTTATGAATATCCATTATAGTTCTGCTGTTTCACCCTATATTTTTGAGTATCCTGCCGCCATAACATGCACGCTCAAAAAGTCAAGTCCCATTTCACGCCCCAAGGCTCACCGCTTAGTGTAGAATACCTTAATAGCCGTTTTGACGGCTTGTTTTGTCAGAAGTATAGAATCGTCTGTTTAATGAGCGTTTTTGATGGGCGAGGCATTGACAACAAGGCAGTATAAACCAAGTAATCAATCAGAGCCGCTGCCTGATCCACATCGGAACCCCCTTCGATGTGAGCGCCGGTTTTGGAGTGTGATTGTGGGATTTAACGGGAGGATAGACAAGGGAATAGCTCGGACGGCAGTAGCCGTCACGCTTTCCCTGCTCTTTGCGGCCACGGGCGCCACTTTGGCGTTCGCTGACTTTGTGCCGATAGCTTCAACCAAAGTATTAGGTGTTGGACGTATCCAGAGTGCTCCGCCTGCGGTTCCGGTCGCATCGGAGAACAAGTTCGCGGTCGCATCGCTTGCCACCGAAGACGCTCCGCCACAAACAACCGACTTGGTTGAGCCGATTGCACGCTCGGTCGCCACCGTCGAGTCCGAAGCCCCTGCACCAACACCGACGCCGGTTGCCTCCACGCCTGCCGCGCCCGCAGCGGCTCCCGCGGCGGAAGATGGCGAGTGGATTACCACCCTTGCCACAAACTATGCAACTCCCGGCGACGGTTTCCTCAACAAGTACACGGCGTCAGGCGCGCTGACAACAACAACGAGCATGGGCGTAGCACACAAGAACCTCCCTCTGGGAACACAGCTTGAGCTCTACTGCCCCCGCACCGGCCTCTCCTGTGTCGTCACGGTAAATGACCGTGGTCCCTACGACGGACGCCCCGACACCTTCGACTTCCAGATGGGCGTTACCTCCGCCCTTGGCAACAACACCGGCTGGTATACGGTACAGTACCGCATACTTCCCTGATCCCTCTTTCTGGGAAGATGCCCGCTTCGCCACCTTTTGCACTCGTACTCGAGAACCTTGAGGTCACCGACGCTTCTTTGCGCGCCTCCCTTCGCGTTACGCCTCCCAGCCTGCGTGTGAGCGAGCAGCTCGCGGCCACGGCACTGGCCTGTCGCCCCGCCCTCGCGCACCATATCTGCAAGCAACAGGGCATCGGATGTTTCGCCGACAAGCTCGTCGGCACAACCCTTCCCCATCTTGTGGAGCATATCGCCATCGACCTGCTCGTTGAGGAGACGCCCTCTCGTCCCCAGGCCGGCAACACCACCTGGATCGACCACGCGCAGGGCCGCATGATGGTGCGGCTCTCCTCCAGCCCCCATACCGTCCAAAGTGTCCGCACGGCACTAATCCGAGCCGTTGACCTCGTTAATACCCTGCTGGGATGAGGATGTGGTATATTCAGAGGATGAGCGGCTCAGGACTGATACAGTTCGATGAATGGATGGACCTCTACGCAAAACGTGTGGAGACCATGCGTACAAGCGCCGTGCGCGACCTGTTTGCGGCCGCCTCGCGTTCCGACATCATATCGCTCTCGGGCGGCATGCCCGACATCCGCTGCCTGCCCCTCAACACAGTAAGCGAGGTCGCTGCCCACGCCGTCCTCCAGGAGGGTATCGCCGGGTTGCAGTACGGCGACACCACCGGACGCCCCGAGACCAAAGAGTTGATCTGCCGTCTCATGCGCGACCTCAACATAGCCATCCTCCCCGAGGACCTCACCGTGACCACGGGCGCCCAACAGGGGCTCGACCTGCTCGGTAAGACCTTCATCAACCCCGGCGACGCCATCATCACAGAAGGACCTACCTACCTCGGCGCCCTCCAGGCATTCTCAGCCTACCAACCCACCGTCCACACTATTCCCCTCGACGAAGACGGTATGCGCACAGACCTGCTTGAGGAGAAGCTGCGCGAGCTGGGGCGACGAGGCGC
>JAITEK010000025.1 GCA_031282085.1 Coriobacteriales bacterium | reverse complement strand
TCTCACGCGGGAGGTCGACACCAGAAATACGGGCCACTCGTTACTCCTCCCTAGCCCTGACGCTGCTTGTGACGGGGGTTCTCGCAAATGACGAGTACCCGGCCATGGCGTCGGATGATCTTGCACTTATCGCACATCTTCTTTACCGAAGGTCTAACCTTCATAACACTGTTCCCTTCAGGTACGTAGCTTTACTATCTATCTCCACGCCGCAGCCGCAGGCGTTTATTGTCGAGCTTTATCGGCAATGCCGGGGTCACACTCAAATCGTACTTGGGTCATGCTCAGATCGTGCAGGGTCGTGCGGGAAGCACGCATATCACGCACCAGCTGCAGGCGCAGGCGCCAGGCAGCCTCACTTGAAGCGATACGTAATACGTCCCCGGTTGAGGTCGTACGGCGAAAGCTCCACCGTCACCTTGTCGCCGGGGAGGATACGGATGTAATGCATGCGCATCTTTCCTGAGATATGCGCAAGCACCACATGGCCATTCTCCAGTTTCACTTTGAACATCGCATTAGGCAGAGGCTCAACGACGATGCCCTCAAGTTCGATAGCGTTCTCTTTACCCAAAAACCACTGCTTCCTCAAAGGGGCCATAAATCGACAGCAGACAATGTTACCTTAAATCAGGTGACATCTTCAAGAAAAATCTTTGGAAACAGGTCTAAAACGGTTACAAAACGGTTACAGTTACTGTGCAGAAGCGCTTGGAAGGCCCTCAGAGCTTGAGGCTTTCACTTATCCAGCTGAACATCTCGAGCGGAGAACTGAAGCCAGAAAGGAATGAGGAGACAACCAGCGACAGCACGAGTACCGCAACAATCGTGATGACCCATATGGCACAACGGAAAAGACGCGAGCGCGACCAGAGCCCCACACCGGGATCCTGCCTTCCTATCTCCCCTGCCTGTGGGTCTGGCTTCTTCCAGTAATTCTCAAGTTCCTCAGCCATTGCTTCTCGCCTTCTCACTCAGGGGCGCTCCAAGAACGCCGCCAGCCTGTACGCGCGAGCCTCAACATCGCGCGGCCTTCAGTATACCGCATAGTGTGTCGCGCGCTATTGCGTCGTGTGTCGCGCTGCGCGCTCTTGGTGTGGGATGCGGGCTTGCGCCCGCAAAGATTCCCGCGCAGGGCGCGGGAATGACAAAAAAATGGGGCGTGGGAATGACATTGGGTTTTGTCATTCCTGGCCGCCAGGCCGGGAATCTTTGCATTGGGTTTTGTCATTCTGTAAGGTAAAAGCAGCCCCTCTGGCTTCGTATACTATGAGGGAGTGGGGATTCCGTCCGGCTGCTCTGACTCATTGTCATTCCTGGCCGCCAGGCCGGGAATCTTTGGCTGCGGTAGCAGCCAACTCTGCATTAGGAGCGTGCGTAGCACGCGACACACGGTTGCGCGGGTGTGGTGCGGTTATACGCTTTGGCGCAGGGCCTCAAGCTCGCTCTCGGTGAGGGGGCGGTGGGCGCCGGAGGGGAGGTCGGCTAGTTCGAGGGGGCCAAAGGCCTCGCGTTTAAGGGCGAGGACGGGGTGGCCGATGTGGGCGAACATGCGGCGTACCTGGCGTTTGCGGCCTTCGCTTATCGTGCACCATGCGGTTGTCTGCCAGGGGGAGAAGGTCTCGTCTGCCTCCAGACGCAGTTTCTCGCGCGGCGTAAGGCGTTTGGCGGCGACTTCTCCGATGCGGATGAGTGCGGGTTGCGTGGGGCCGTCGTGCAGGGTGACGCCCTCGCGCAGTGGCTGCGCTGCCTCCTCAGTAAGGGCGCCGTCGACGAGTGCGCGATAGCGCTTGGCAACCTTGTGACGAGGGTGTAGCAGCCGATGGGCCAACTCGCCGTCGGTCATGAACAGGAGCAGACCGGTGGTGTCGTAGTCGAGCCGCCCAACGGGGAAAAGGCCGGGGTGCTCGGCGTGAGGGATGAGTTCTTTGACGGTGGGGCGGCCCTGGGGGTCGTCCATCGTTGTGAGGTAGCCCGCAGGCTTGTTGAGCATGAGGTAGGTGTGGGTGTCGGTGAGGCTTAAGGGGATGCCGTCGAGGCAGACCGTGTCGGTGGCGGGGTCTACCTTGGTGCCGAGCTCGGTTGTGACCACGCCGTTTACGGTGACGCGCCCGGCGGTCATGAGGTCCTCGGAGCCACGGCGAGAGGCCGCGCCTGCACGGGCGAGGAATTTTTGGAGGCGCAGGGGGTAAGGGGGCTGCGTCATTGTCTCACCTGTGGGCATCCACGTGGATTCTGGGACAAGCCCAGAATGACGAACCACAAGCCCAGAATGACGAACTGCGAGCTTGGAATGACGAACTGCGAGCCCAGAATGACGGGCATCGGCGCAGGGGGTAGGGTTGGTTAGTCGATGAGTTCGGGGTCCTCATCGGCTTCCTCTGGGTTGGGGCGACGGGGCTCCTCGTCATCGTCGTCGTCGACAGCTGAGGAGGACTCCCCTGCTGTGAGGCGGGCGCGGATGTACTCACGGCTTGCCTCGTCGGGGGCAAAATCCTCCAGCGGCGGGAGGTCCTTGAGGCTGCGCAGGCCGAACTTCTCGAGGAAGGTGCGGGTCGTTGCGTACAGGATGGCGTTGCCGGGGCCGGAGTCGCGCCCGGCCTCGCGCACGAGGCCCTTCTCCACAAGCGAGGATATAACGGCGTCGGAATTCACGCCGCGGATACCGTTTACGCCGGCACGGGTCGTCGGCTGGTGGTAGGCGACAACGGCCAGCGCCTCAAGCGCGGCCTGTGAGAGCGAGCGTGTGTCCCAGGAGACGATATAGCGCTCGATGAGGTCGTGAAAGGCGGGATGGCTGTAGAGGCGCCAGCCGCCGGCGACCTCGCGCAGTTGGATGCCGCGCTCCTCCTCCTCAAAGCGCGTGGCGAGCGAGCTGAGCGCAGTATCGATCTCGGTGGGGGTGCGGTCGAGTATCTTCGCGAGCGTCGCGGCGCTCACCGGCTCGTCCGAAACGAACAGCAGCGCCTCAACGGCGCCCTCAAGGGGGTAGCTCTCGACAGTCATATCAGGCATCGGTTTCTCCGTCCTGCTCCAATGATTGGATGAATTCCTCCAGTACATCGCTTGGCCCTGTGTCCACGCCTGGCGTCCACTGGCTTGGGTCGCGGTATTGGATGGCGATCTCGCCGTATTGCTGCTCCTGCTCAAGGTCGACTATTCCACGGTGGTACAGCTCCAATAGAGCAAGGAAGTTCACCACGATGACAGTCGCGTCGGTCTCGCCGGAAAGCAGCTTGCTGAAGGTAAGCTTCTTCTTGCGCTCAAGGCGCTTGAGAATCGCGTCGATGCGGGACTCAACCGGCAGCGGTTTGGCGGCGATGTGCTCGGCCTCCAGCAGAAAGACCTCGCGGCGCGCGGCCAGATCGGCGCAGATGACGGCGAGGTTGTGCAGCGTGACCCCTTTGAGGTAGTCCGGCAGCAGGCCGACGAAGGGGCTCTCCAGCCCGGCCTGGCGCGCGTACATACGCCCCTCCGACTCAAGGCGCGCGTTGAGGGCGGCAGCAGCGTTTTTGAACTGCTTGTAGGCGATGAGGCGCGCGATGAGGATGTTGCGTGCCTCGGTTGGCGAGAGGTCGTCGAGGTCGTCATCGAGGTTGACCGCCTCCTCGGGCAGAAGAGAGGCCGCTTTGAGAGCGAGCAGCGTGGCGGCTACCACGAGGAAGTCGCTGGCGACGTCCATATCAAGTTCGTTCATGGCGTCAACGTAGGAAAGGTACTGGTCGGCGACCTCGCTTATCGGGATGGCGCCGATGTCCAGCTTCTGCTCGCTGACCAGCGACAGGAGCAGGTCAAACGGCCCCTCGAAGGACTCTATGCGCACACGGTACGACATGGCGGTTCCCTCGTCTCCCCAGGCTCAGCCGAAGTAGTCGATCTTCATGGCGGCGCGGACTTCTGCGAGTGTTGCGGCGGCTGTCTCGTTGGCGCGCTCGGTGCCCTCACGCAGCATCTCGAGCACTGCGCCCTTGTCCTTTGCAAA
>JAITEK010000173.1 GCA_031282085.1 Coriobacteriales bacterium | reverse complement strand
GGCGCCGGTGGTTACCAGTATGTGGACTTTGAGGATCTGTTCGGTAGCGGCTTTGGTATGGGCGACCTGTTCAGCCAGTTCTTTGGCGGCGCGGCCTATGGGCGCGCGAACGTCCGTCGCGAGGGTCGCGACATGGGCATCGGGCTTAAACTCACGCTTGAGGAGGTCGCGGCCGGTGTTAAGAAGGAGATCGTTTACGACCGCCTCGCCCCCTGCGAGACCTGCGGCGGCACCGGCGTCGGCGAGGGCGGCAAGACCATCGACTGCCCCAACTGCAACGGAACGGGGCGCGTCGTCTCCATCCAGCGGACCTTTCTCGGCGATATGCAGACACAGACGCTGTGCTCGGAGTGCGGCGGCACCGGCAAGACCATCGACATCCCCTGCCCGGACTGCGAGGGGCAAGGCCGTCTCCCCGATCGCCAACACGTGACCATCGACGTGCCTCACGGCATCCGCGACGGGCAGCAACTGCGCCTCTCGGGCTACGGTGAGGCGGGCATGCACGGGGCGGCCGCTGGCAACCTCATCGTCACCGTCCGCGTTGAGCCGCACCGGGAGTTCAAGCGCGACGGCGACCACCTCCACATCCGCCAGCAGCTCTCCATCGTCCAGGCGACCTTGGGCGCGCACATAGAGGTCAACGGCATCCTCAAAGGTGAGAAGGTTGAGGTTGAGGTACCGGAGGGTTGCCAGAACGAGCAGGTCGTCCGTGTGCGCGGGCGGGGTCTGCCGCGTTTCCGCAAGGATACGCGCGGCGATCTGTATGTCCACGTGGAGGTTGTGATACCGCGCAACCTCACCAAGCGCCAACGGGAGCTGCTCGAGGAGTTCGCCGTTGAGCTGGGCGAGGACATCGGCGGCAAACGCTCGCCCATGCAGAAGCTCAAAGACGCACTGTCCTGAGCCCGTGCCGTGCCTCGGCAAGCGCCCATTCGGCAGTGATTGTGTGAGCAGCGTATGAGCTTACCGCATTTCTTCATCGAACAAACCATAGCCGGGCAGCCAGGCGATACGGTCGTGCTGGCGCTATCCGCCGACGTTTGCGATCATATGCGCAGCTTACGGCTGCGAACAGGCGAGCGCGTGGTGTTGGCAGACGCGCCCCGGCACGGCTGGGAACTTGAGCTTACCGCTATGCCTGACAAAAAGGAGCGTTCTGTTGAGGGCGTGCTCGTTCGCGAGTTGCTCGGCGCCCCACGCCCCGCGGTGACCCTCGTACAAGGCATCTCCGCCGCTGACCGCATGGATCAGACGATACGCCAGGTGACCGAGCTGGGCGTAAGCCGCGTTATCCCCCTTGAGTCCGAGCGCTCCACGGTGCGCCTTACCGCCGCCTCGCGCGGCGCCAAGCACGAGCGCTGGCAACGGGTGGCCCGCGGCGCCGCCGAACAGTCCGGCCAGCTCGAGCTCCCCCTCATCGAGCCGCCCGTAGAGTTAGCGACGGCCCTGGAGATGTTGAGCGGCTACGACACGCTGCTGTTCTTCTGGGAGGAACCCGGCGGACGGTCGCTGGCGCAGGCTCTGTCCGGAGCACTGGCAGATTGCGCAGGTGCCCGTCATTCTGGGCTTGTCCCAGAATCCATAAAGACTCGCCATTTTGCGCTTGCCGCGGAGTCTTCAGGGGAGGGGCAACCCTCAAGTCCCAGCTCGCGACTGCGGGTCGCCGTCTTCGTCGGCCCGGAGGGCGGCTTCTCCGCCGACGAGGCGGCGCTCATCGAGGCGGCAGGGGCACAGACCGTCACGCTCGGCGACACCATCCTCAGAACCGAAACCGCCGCCGTAGTAGCCTGCGCCCTCACCCTCTACGAGCTCGGCGCACTGGGAGCAGCCGTCGCCAACGGAGCGCCCCATGCCCTCTGAGTTCTACGTCCACAACCTTGGGTGCAAGCTCAATCGTGTTGAGTCGGACGCGCTCGGCGCCGCCCTTCTGGCGGCGGGCGCCTCGGCGGTGGCGCGCGATGAGGCTCAGGTGGTCATCGTGAACACCTGCACCGTAACTGCGGAGGCTGAGGCCAAGACGCGCAAGGCGATACGCCAGGCGCTGGCCGGCCCCACCGCGCCGTGGGTCATTGCCACCGGCTGTGCCATCGCCATAGATATCGCGGGCTACCAGGCGCTCGGCCCGCGCGTCGTAGCCGAACCCGACCGCCTGCAAGCCCAATCCCGCGCCCTCACCCTCCTGGGCCTGAGCGACGTGAGTGCCGCAACCGCAACTTCGTCTTTGTCATCCCCGGCCAACGGCCGGGAATCCTTGCGAACGCAGTCTGCAACTCCACACCAGGAGCGCGCAGCGCGCCATACTATCTCCCGCAGCCGTCTCGGCATCAAGATCCAAGACGGGTGCGACGGCATTTGTAGCTACTGCATCGTGCGCGTCGCGCGCGGCCCCGCCCGCTCCATCCCCCTTGCGCAGGTGCGGGAGCAGGCACGCGCCGCCGAGCAGCAGGGCTTTCGCGAACTCGTACTCACCGGCGTGAACATCGGCAGCTACAACGACGGAGGTCGCCACTTCACCCAACTCGTGGCAGAACTCCTCAACACCACCACCGAGACGCGCATAC
>JAITEK010000116.1 GCA_031282085.1 Coriobacteriales bacterium | reverse complement strand
GAACATACTGGAGGTGCTCGTCCGGCAGCTCGCTCCGCTGTTGAGTTTCACCTGCGACGAGGTGTGGGAGTTCTATCCCGAGGGCCTGCGTGAGGATGGCCGCGCGTTGGCCGTGCAGCTCGCCGGTTGGCCGACCGCCGAGGATTTTGCGCCGCGGGTGCCCGCTGATGAGGGGCAGCGCCTGCTGGAGGACTTTACCGTTGTCCTCGGCGTGCGCGACGCGGTGACCAAGGCGCTTGAGGAGGCGCGCGGCGAGAAGGTTATCGGCAAGAGCCAGGAGGCGCGTGTTGAGATAGCCGTCGCGCCGTTGGCGGCTGAGGTACTTGCAGGCTTGCCCGGGGGTACGCTTGAGGAACTGTTCATCGTTGCCGAGGTGGGCCTTGCCGTTGAGGACGGTCTGCTTGAGCCACAGGTGCGCGTGCTGAGAGCGGCAGGGGAGAAGTGCCCCCGTTGCTGGAACATCCGCGCGTTGGGCGCCGACCCGCACCATCCGGCCGTCTGTGGGCGTTGTGCTGCGGTGCTGACCGAGCTGGGGTTCGCGGAGTCTGAGGCCGCGGGCGCAGCAGTGGGTGCGGCCACCAGTGACGCCACCAGCGCGAAACGAGCCGAGTCGTGAGAAAACGCCACGCTCGCGCGGCCTCATTCATCGTATTTGCCGTGGTGGCCGGTATGGTTGTCGTGCTCGACCGCCTCACCAAAGGGCTTGCCGTCGGCGCTCTCAGCGGCGGGAGGGCGCAGGCCGTTATCCCGGGCGTTGTCGACTTCCAACTTGTCTACAACACGGGTGCGGCCTGGGGTATGTTCGAGGGCGCGCGCGCGCTGTTCCTCGTCATCGCCGCCGTTGCTGTGCTCGCCATGGTGTTTTACCTGCTGCTGGGAGGACGGCACGCCGCCTTCACGCTGCTGGGCCTGGGTTTCATAGCGGGCGGCGCTGTGGGCAACGCTATCGACCGTGCCCTCACGGGCAAGGTGGTCGACTTCATCCACACGTTGTTCATCGACTTCCCTTTGTTCAACGTTGCGGACAGCGCCATAACCGTCGGGGCCATCCTGTTTGTGGCCGCCCTGCTCTTTGGCGAGGGTGGCATGGGCAGGCGTGCGCCAGAGACCGTGCCCGATTCAGCAGAAGCAGCGACGGACGAGCCAAACGCCTCTGCGGATGAGGAGCCACGCAATGCCCCTTTATGAGCACGTGGTACGAGCCGAGGAGCAGGGCCAACGCCTTGACGCGCTGCTCGCGACGCGTGAGGATGTTGAGAGCCGTTCGGCTGCCGTGAGGCTCATCGAGCGCGGCGCGGCGACGCTCAACGGCGAACCCACAACTAAGAAGCGCATCGTCGTTGAAGGCGACGTCCTGGCATACAGTGTCACGCCGCAGGCCCCTCGCGAGCTTATCGCCGAGGCCATCCCACTCGACATACGCTATGAGGATGATGCCCTCATCGTGCTCTCAAAGCAGGCGGGGCTGGTCTGCCATCCCGCCGTGGGGCATGAGAGCGGCACGCTCGTCAACGCTCTCATCGCCCATTGCGGCTACAGCAACCTCGCGCAGCTCCAGGGGGAGGACCGCCCCGGCATCGTGCATCGGCTCGACAAGGACACCACGGGCCTCATGCTCGTCGCAAAGACCGACGAGGCGGGTTTTGCCCTGCAGGACGGGATACGGAGCAAGGCCATCGACCGCCGGTACCTTGCGTTGGTCCATGGCTATATCGCGCCGGCGACGGGGCTTATCGACGCGCCGCTTACCCGTGGACAGACGGAGCGCCCCCGCATGGTGGTCTCCGACGGCAGCGGCTCTCGCTCAAGCGTAACGACCTTCACGGTGCTCGAGCGTTTTGAGGCTGGTCGCTTCGACGACGGCTATACGCTCATAGAGTGCAAGCTCTTTACCGGGCGCACTCATCAGATACGCGCGCACCTCGACTACATCGGCCACGCCTGCGTGGGCGACCCACTGTACGGAACGCAGAACCGCCCCAAAGCGCAGCTTGGCCTTGAGCGGCAGTTTTTGCACTCCTACAAGCTGGAGTTCACGCACCCCCTCACAGGAGAACACCTCAGCTTCCGTGACCCTCTCCCTGTAGACCTCACCGAGGCTCTCACCCGCATAGAAGGCGATTCCATGGGCCGCACCCAGGCCGGCGAGGATATTTTGGGCTAAGGCCGTCCCTTTTCTGTTTCTCCTCAGAGGTGTTTTTCGATGATGGTCATAAGGGCTTTTACGTGGGTGGGGCTTGCGTTGAGGCAGGGTATGTAGGAGAAGTGCTCCTGGGGGAAGTCGCCGGCGAGCTCGAGGCGTAGCTGCACCTCTATGTCGTAGAGCGTTTCGGTACAGTCGACGGCAAAGCCGGGGCAGACGACCCGCAATTCATCAATACCTTGTGATTTGAGATGGGCGGCCCGGTGGTGGAGGAAGGGACCCAGCCAGCGTTGCGCGTCGTCGAACTGGGACTGAAAGGCGCAGCTGAAGCTGCCCTCGGGCAGGCCAAGGGCCTCACCGATGCTCTGGACGCTTTGCTCGACCTGGCGGCAGTAGGGGTCGCCAGCGCGCCGGTCCTTCAGCGGTTCGGAGTGGAACGAGAACAGCAGGTGCGACCGAGAGGGGTCGGCGGGAAGATGGGGGCGTATCGAGTCGACGACCGCCTGTATCCAGGTGGGATCATCACAATAGTCCCAGATGAAGTTCAGCTCGGGTTGGTAGCTCAAGGCGGAGAGCAGCCGTGTGAGCTCATCGTGGACGCTGTGGGTGGTGGGGAAGGCCTGTTGCGGATAGAGCGGCAGCACGATGAGACGGGTGCAGCCCTGCATCTTAAAGTTGCGTAGCCCGGCCTCCATCGAGGGGTTGCCGTAGCGATGCGCCATCCGCACCGTGATGTTGTCCGCGCCGCGCGTGCGGTAGGCCTCCGCGAGCGCCTGCTCCAGCGCCTGCGAGTGTAGCGTGTAGGGTGAGCCTTCGGACGTCCAGATACGCTGGTATATCCTCACCGTCTTCTCGGGGCGCACCCGCAGGATGATGCCGTTGAGGACGGGCTTCCAGATAAGAGGCGGGATGTTGACGATGCGCCGGTCCGTAAGGAAATTGCGGAGATAGCGGACTACCGCCTCCCTGGTGGGCGCATCAGGGGTACCGGTGTTGACGAGCAATATGCCAGTGGGGACTTGAGAATCCATAAGGAAGAAGTGTAGCGCATAGCACCGCGGATTACCACGTATTGCGAGCAAAACTTGGGAGGGATTTTCCCTGCAAATCTCCGCTTGCCAAGTGGGGGGTTGAGGCGTATCATCGTGGAGACCTTTAAGAGCGGTACAGAGAGACCGACAAGGTGCCAACCTCACATACGCGACGGCGCAGGAAGCGAGCGGCGCGCGCAAAAGACGGAACAGCCACCCTTGTCGTGTCACGGCAGGGGTTTTTTATGCCCCGGAAAGGAGGCGGCCATGCCGAAACTCGAGACAAAGAGTATCGTCATGGATGCGGTTGCCATCGATCGCGCCCTCACACGCATCACCCACGAGATACTTGAGTCCAACCGAGGCGCGGAGGGCATCGCGTTGGTGGGGATCGTGACGCGGGGCGATTTGCTGGCGCTTGAGTTGGCACGGCGTATCCGGCAGATAGAAGGTGTTGAGGTGCCGGTCGGCTCGCTCGACATCAGCTTCTACCGCGACGACGT
>JAITEK010000052.1 GCA_031282085.1 Coriobacteriales bacterium | reverse complement strand
TACTCGTCGTGGAGGGCGATGCCTTTGGTCTCTCGGCCGAGTATGCCTACCACGAGGGCGGTTACGAGGAACACGCCTGTGAGCAGTACGAAGATACTCGTAAAACCATTCTCGCTGCCGAAGAAAGTGATGAGGACGGGCAGGGCCATGGGGGCGACCATCGCGCCTATGCGCCCGACGGCGGCGGCCCAGCCGGTGCCCGAACCGCGGATGTCGGTGGGATACAGCTCAGGCGTGTAGGAGTAGACGCAGCCCCAGGCGCCCAGGGCGAAGAAGTACAGCAGGCAGCCAAAGGCAAGTATCTGTGGCTCGGTGGCGGCATGGCCAAAAAGCCAGGCGGCAAGCGCCGTGCCAGCGAAGAATATCGTAAGCGTGGGTTTGCGCCCGAGCTTTTCGATGAGGAAGGCCGCGACAAAATAGCCGGGAAGCTGCGCTATGCACATGAGCAGGGTGAATTCAAAGCTCTTTACCATGCTGAAGCCCTGAGCCATCAACAGCGAGGGCGTCCAGAGCACAAAGCCGTAGTAGCCGAAATTGATACCCAGCCAGAGCACCCAGAGCACCACGGTGGAACGCAGATAGCGTCGCGACCACAGGCGTTTGAATATGCTGAACAGAGAGTCATGGCCGGCGGCCTCCGGCAGACCGTCGCTTTGCCGTTTTGTCGTCGCTATGCCCGCCTGCTCCTCCATCGTGCGAACCAGCTCATCGGCCTCGTGATGTCTGCCGCGGGTCTCCAGGTAACGAGGGGATTCCGGGACGGCGAAGCGAAGGACGGCCGCAAAGAGCGCCGGCACCGCCCCGACGAAGAACGCGACGCGCCAGCCGAAGGGCGGTATCACGAGGTAGGCTACAAGGGCGGCGGCTATCCAGCCCCAGGCCCAGAAGCTCTCCAGGATAACGACGTTGCGCCCGCGCGAAGCCACCGGCGAGAACTCGCTGACGAGGGTCGAGGCAGCGGGCAACTCCCCACCGAGGCCAAAGCCTGTGAGGAAGCGGCAGATGAGCAGCATCTCGTAGCTGACGGACAGGCCGCTCAACGCGCTGCCGACACTGAACAGCGCAAGGGTGAACATCACAACAGTACGCCGTCCCCAGCGGTCGGAGGCGATGCCGGAAAGCGCCGCGCCGAGTATCATGCCGAGCATACCCGCGCTGCCTAAGAAGCCCAGTTGGGCCGCGCTGAGCGTCCAGTCGACGCCGATGGCGGCGATAACGCCGCTCACCATGCCCTGATCCATGGCGTCGAACAGCCAGCCGATTCCCACAAGGAAGATGACCTTCCTCAAAAAGGGCGTCATCGGTAGTGAATCTATGCGTCGTGCGATGTCCATCCGTACTCCCCTGCTCCCGTTATCCTGTGTTGGTTGTCGCCAAACACTAGCGATAAATGGGACCTTTGTGCATATCCATAAGACGAGTGGTGGTATGTTCTCCGCCAAGCGGTCAGCTCAGCCTCAATCCCACTTCCTTGAGTTGGCGCGCCGACACCGCGGCCGGCGCCTCTGTCATCGGGTCGGCGCCGCTTGAGGTCTTGGGGAAGGCGATAACATCCCGGATGGAGCTGAAGCCGCCAAGCAGCATGACGAGACGGTCGAGACCCAGGGCGATGCCGCCGTGGGGCGGCGCGCCGAAGCTGAGCGCGTCGAGCAAAAAGCCGAACTGCTCCTGGGCCTCCTCGTCGGTAAAGCCGAGGGCGCGCAGCACGCGGAGTTGCAGCTCGGAGCTGTGGATACGCAGCGTGCCGCCGCCTATCTCGTAGCCGTCCATGACCAGGTCGTAGGAATAGCTGCCGCAGGAAAGCGGTTCGCTCTCGAGCTTCTCAACATCCTCATCCTTGATGCGCGTGAAGGGGTGATGGTTGGCGACGCAACGCTTCTCATCGGCGTCGTAACGAAACATCGGAAAGTCCACCACCCACAGCAGGTTATGGCCCTTGCGCTCGAGTTTGAGCAGGTCGGCGAGGTACAGGCGCACTGCTGAGAGCGCTGCGCTGACAGTCTCAAAGTCGTCGGCGCCAAAGAGCACGAGGTCACCGGGCTGCACCTCAAGCGCCTCTTTGAGCGCGGTGAACTCCTCCTCGGAGAAGAACTTGATGATGGGCGATTTGGCCTCGCCAGCACTGGTGAAAGCGATCCAGGCCATGCCTTTGGCCCCATTCGCCGTGGCCACAGCCGCTATTTTGTCTATCTCTCCACGACTGAGGTCGCCGGCGCCCTTGGCATTGATGGCCTTAACCACGCCGCCCGCCTCAACTGCCGAGGAGAACACCTTAAAGCCGCTGCCCGCAACCAGGCTGGAGACGTCTACCAGCTCCAGGCCAAAGCGCACATCGGGCCGGTCGTTGCCAAAGCGCCCCATGGCTTCTCGGTAGCACATACGCGGCAGCGGGAAGCTCTGCTGCACGCCCGCGGCCTGAAGCACCTCGGACATGACCTCCTCCATGAGGCCGATGACGTCGTCTTCGCCCACAAAGCTCATCTCAACGTCGAGCTGGGTGAACTCGGGTTGGCGGTCGGCGCGCAGGTCCTCGTCGCGAAAGCAGCGCGCTATCTGATAGTAACGCTCGATGCCGCCCATCATCAACAGCTGTTTAAAGAGCTGCGGGCTTTGTGGCAAGGCGTAAAAATTGCCGGGGTTTATGCGCGAGGG
>JAITEK010000018.1 GCA_031282085.1 Coriobacteriales bacterium | reverse complement strand
CGAACCGGGTACGGTCCTCACCTATATGACCGAGCGCGGGCAGGTCTCCGAGGTGCATATCCACAACATGCGTTTACAGAGCCAGGAGCGACTCGCCAATCTCGAGGAACGCGCCTCTGGCGGCGCGGGTTCACCGCAAGGGGCCGCCCCCGCGGGCCCGCCCAAGGAGTTCGGCTTCGTGGCCGTTGCCTCCGGCTCGGGCATGGAGAAGATACTCGTCTCCCTCGGCGTTGACGTGGTGGTAAGCGGCGGGCAGACGATGAACCCCTCCACCAAGGACCTGCTGGACGCGGCACAGCGTGTACCTGCCGAGCAGGTCTTTATCCTGCCTAACAACAAGAACATCATCCTCGCCGCGAACGCGGCCGCCGAGATAGCCGAGAAGCGCATCACGGTCATTCCGACCAGGAGCGTTCCGCAGTCCTTCTCGGCGCTTTTCGTCGTAGACCCGGAGGTCAGCTTTGAGGAGAACGGCGAGCGCATGAACGAGGCTATCGAGACGGTCCACTTCGCTGAGCTGACCACGGCGATAAAAGACGCCAAGACGGTTGACGGACAGGCCATCCACAGCGGCGACATCATCGGTCTTGTCGACGACTCCTTAGAGATCGTCGGCAGCGACATCGCCGCGGTTGCCCTGGAACTTGTCGGCAGGCTGGCGGCCGAGCAGGCCGACACGCTGACACTCCTTGCGGGGGCCGACTATGCCCAGGAGGACTTTGAGCACCTGCTTGAGGAGATAGAAGGAGCCTACCCGGAGCTTGAGCTTGACGCCCATCGTGGAGAGCAACCACTGTACCCGCTTGTGCTGTCTGCCGAGTAAGCGCAAGCGAGGCCCGCGGTGACACCAGGACCGGGGATACCAGGCAAACCATCGCCCAGGAAGGCTGCGTCCGCGCCGACAGCGGCGCCCCTGCAAAGCCGTGCGAAGCAGACCCTTGCGCTTGATGATGCGGTCACCCGGCTCACTCAGGTAGGGACAGGGACCCAGCGTGTGCGGGGTCTGCAAAAGCTCGGCGTCACCACCATCCGTGAGCTCCTGTGCCATTATCCCTTCCGTTATAACGATTTCTCCCGCATCGTCCCCATCTCCCACACGCCGCTCGGGGAGCGTTCAAGCGTGCTCGGTACCGTTGTCGAGGTAAAGGTCAAACGCCCGCGCCCCCGTCTCATGGTCATCGAGGTCTCGCTCGCCGACGATACGGGCCTGCTCATCGCTTCCTGGTTCAACCAGCCCTGGCTGCAAAAGACCCTGGTGAAGGGTAGCCGCGTCATCCTCCAGGGCAAGGTGGAGCACAGTTTCGGCTTCCGTCGCATGAACTCACCTCTGCATACGTCGCTTGCCGACGACGCCGACGCGGGCGGCATCATGCCGGTCTACCGCGCGAACGCCGCCATCACCCAGGGTTGGATGGTGCGGGTGATAGACGACGCGCTGGCGCGCATTCCGGCTCCGCTCGACCCTCTGCCGCCACGCTTGCGGATAAAACACGATCTTATGAGCCGCCACGCCGCCTGGCGCGCCATCCATCACCCTCCCGATATTCCCACGCTACGCCAAGCTCGGCGGCGCCTGGCCTTTGAGGAGGTGTTCTTCCTACAGCTGTTCATGCTGTTGAGGAGGATGCGCCGCGCTGCCGCCGCGCCGGCCTGTGTCCATCGCGTAGACGGGCCGCTGTTGGAGGCGCTCAGGAGAAGCCTTCCCTTCACCCTCACCGCCGATCAGCATCGAGCGAGCGAGGAGATACTTGCTGACATGGCCGCGCCCGCGCCGATGAGCCGTCTGTTACTCGGCGATGTGGGCTCCGGCAAGACGGTGGTGGCGGCCCTGGCACTGGCAGCCGTGGCAGACAGCGGCTCGCAGGCGGCCATGATGGCGCCGACCGAGGTGCTGGCCGAGCAGTACGCCGGCAAGCTCGGCCCGCTCTTTGACGCGGCGGGCATCTCGTGGGCGCTGCTCACCTCCTCAACCAAGGCGCGGGACCGCCAAAACATCCTGGAGGCCCTTGCCGCTGGCTCCATCAGCGTGCTCTTTGGCACCCATGCCCTCATCGAGCCGGATGTGCTCTTTGCACGGCTCTCGCTGACGGTCATCGACGAACAACACCGCTTCGGTGTTGAGCAACGCGAGGCGTTGCGCGCAAAAGGGGAGGGAAGCGACCTGCTCTCCATGACGGCCACCCCCATCCCGCGTTCGCTCGCGCTGACCATCTACGGCGATATGGACACCTCGTTCATCCGCAGCAAACCGATTGCGGGCACCATAACCACAACGCGCGTCATCGGTAAGGCCGACCGGCGCCTCGCCTACGAGGCGATACGGCAGGCACTGGAGAGAGGGGAGCAAGCCTACATCGTCTGCCCGCTCATAAGCCTGCCGCAGTCCTCGCCAGAGGCCGCCCCAGAGCGCGACGCCAGGAGCCAGGAGGGGCAGGGCGCAAACCGCTTTGGCCCGTCTGAGGAGGACGAGCTGCTTGAGCAGGAGCTCATCACCGAGTTCTCCGAGGAGCCGGACGAGGAGGAAGGACATATCCAAGCCGCCGAGCAGGAGGTCCGCTTCCTGCGGGCCAAGGTGTTTTGCGAGCGCAACATCGGGCTTATGACGAGCAGGCTCAAAAGTGCCGAGAAGCGGCAGGTCATGGAGGATTTCCGCGCGGGACGCATCGACATCCTCGTCTCGACGACGGTCGTTGAGGTGGGTGTTGATGTGCCCAACGCGACCGTCATGGTCGTGGAGGACGCCGATCGCTTCGGCCTTTCGCAACTCCACCAGCTCAGGGGGCGTGTCGGCAGGGGAGAGCGCAACGGCGAGGTGTTCCTCGTTTCGGGGACGCGCAACGAGGAGGCGCGGCGGCGCTTGGGCATCATGGAGCGTTCGTCCGATGGCTTTGAGCTTGCGGAGTTCGATTTGCGGCTGCGCCGCGAGGGCGACATCCTGGGGAGTCGCCAACACGGTGCGGCAACGCTGAAGCTCGTGAATGTGATACGCGACGCCGATCTCATTGCTCAGGTACACGCCGAAGCCAAACGCCTGCTCGCCGCCGACCCGCTGCTTGAGGCAACCGACCACCACCACCTTGCCGCCGAACTAACCACCATCTTCAACCCGGAGGACGCACGCGCATGAGCGCGGTGCGGATAATCGCGGGGCGTTGGCGGGGGCGGACAATAAAAGCGCCCACGGGCGATGTGACCCGCCCCACGACCGACCGGGTGCGGGAGTCGTGGGCGAGTACGGTCACCTCTCTGCTCTATGATACGGGTTTTGAGGGCCTGCGTGTCTTGGACCCCTTTGCGGGCAGCGGGGCACTCGGGCTGGAGGCGCTGTCGCGCGGCGCCGCTCACGTGGTGTTCTGCGAGCGCGACCGCCGCGTCAGGGGCCTTTTACGGGAGAACATCGCAGGTTTGGAGGGGGCGGCGTCCCTCAGCACCCTGCTCGCGACCGACAGCCTCACCGCGCGCGGTGGCGAGTTGCTGCGCCAACACGGCCCCTTCGACCTGGTCGTCCTCGACCCTCCCTATGCATATCCGGCTGAGCGCATCGCGGGCTTGCTGTATGGGCTCATTACCGCGGGCGCCCTGGCCTCCCGTGCCCTCATCAGCTACGAGCACCGAGCGGAGGGCGACAGCGACGCCCTTGCCGCATACCTTATCGCCCGCGGGCTTTCCGGCGAGGATTCCCCCTGCGTCTTTCAGATGGTAAGCTGTAAGGACTATGGCAGCACACGAATAGCGTACTTCTGTTATGAAAGTGGGTTTTGATGAGAACAGCCCTTATCCCCGGCACCTACGACCCTGTTACTCTGGGACACCGCGACATCATCAGGCGAGCGGCCCAGATATTCGACCACGTCGTTGTGGGGGTGGCCGTCTCACAGAAGAAAGGCGCGGGTCCTCTGTTCTCATTGGAGGAGCGCGTTGCCTTTGCCACCGATGCGGTGGCCGATCTTCCCAACGTCACGATACGCTCCTTCTCAAGCCTGCTCGTTGATTTCGCTGTTGAGATAGGCGCACAGGCCATCGTCAAGGGGCTGCGGGCCATGACGGACTTTGAGTTCGAGTTCCAACAGGCCTCACTCAATTACCGTCTCAACCCCGAGTTCGAGACCATGTTCATCATGGCCAATCCCGAGCATATGTTCCTCAGCTCCTCCGCCGTAAAGGAAATCGCCAGCATGGGCGGCAATGTGCAGTCCTGGGTTACCCCTCTTGTGCAGCAGGCTCTCATCACACGCTTCTCCTGAACCGGCTCCATTCCGGCGCGTTCTACCTGTTTTTGCTATCTCTTTTATTTTCTTTTAGGATTGCGGCATCTTTTTGGTAACAATATGGTAAACTTTCTCACCGAGCCTAAGAAGGGTTCTTAGGACGTGGCGTGGCTCACCCAGTGGCGAACCGCGTCATTAAGGTTTGCCTCTTGGTATTGAGGTAGAAAGAAAGGCAAGACATGGCTGAAGGTAAAGTAAAGTGGTTCAATCAAGACAAGGGATATGGGTTCATCTCACGTGAGGATGGGGACGATCTGTTCGTTCACTATTCCGAGATCCAGACCGAGGGCTTTAAGACCCTTGACGAGGATGCCCGAGTCGAGTTTGACATCACGACCGGTCAGAACGGTAAGCTTCAGGCGAGCAACGTCCGCAAGCTCTAGTACTGAACCACAACCGAAAAAAGAGGCGGCCTACGGGCCGTCTTTTTTGTATTCCGCATTACCCCTGTGCTCGCCGGAACACGTAACGCCCCAGCGCGCCGAACAGGACGCTGAGGAAGGCTGTGGAAAGCGCGAACGGCAGTATGCTTACAAGAGATGGCTGCTCCGGGACGCCCTCAAGCAACGTCGTGACCTCCTGCCCGGGAAGCAGCCCCGTAAGTGAGGCGGCAGCGAACACAACGCACACGGCAACCAGGTTGTTGAGCAGGTGAAAGACCACGGGTACAAGCAGGTTGTCGGTCTTGACGCGCATGAAGGACAGCGCGCAGCCGAGGATCATCGTCTGGAGGAAGCGCGCGCTGTCGAAGTGGAACAGCCCGAAGACAAGCCCCATGACGATGACGCGGACCGCGACGCTGCGCAATGGATCAAGTGAACTGAGCAGATAGCCTCGGTGCCACGCCTCCTCGCAGATGCCCGGCAGCACCGCGACGCCGATGAGCGCCAGCGCAAAGCCGTCGGCCACGATGAAGCCGCCGATGTACTCGCCCGTCTTTTCCATATCAGGCAGCAGGACCATGAGGAGGTAGGACACCGTCGACGCGGCAAAGGACGCGCAGAGGTAGACAAGGAGGGAGCCGAGCCACTCGGATCGTGTTGAGCGCCTGACGCGGAACACCTGCTTAAAGCTCAGGTGACTCAGACGTGTGCTCACAAGGGCGATCGTGAGGATCATGAGTTGGGTGAGGATCATCCCCATCATGCCGAGGCGTTGCTGGAGCAGGCCGCCGACAGACAGCAGAAGGAGCATGCCCGCAACAAAGCTCAGGCTGGCGAAGGCGATGGTATGGAGAGGTTTCTTCAACGCTGTCCTTTCTCCCGTGGTAGTATAGCAGTCATGGATCGCATTCTCCTGCATATCTGCTGTGGGCCGTGTTCGACGGTGCCGTTGCGGCTTCTCACCGAACAAGAAGCCGCGTTTGTCGCGCTTTATGACAACCCGAACATCCAGCCGGCCGAGGAATACGAGCGGCGGCGTGGGACCTTCCTGCGGTTTGCCGCCTCCCAGGGCGTTGAGGTGAGAGAGGGCGCCTACGAGCCAAAAGACTGGGACGCGGCAATCGGTGAGCACGCGGGCGTCTACCCGCTCATCGAGGGTGCTGACGATTATGCTGAGAACCGCGCCCGTCGTGAGGCGCGCTGCCATGCCTGTTATGCCTATCGCTTTGAGCGGCTCGCGGCACAGGCTGCGCGCAACGGCTTTACGGCGATAGCGACAACGCTCAGCATCAGCCCCTATCAGTTCACCGAGCTCATGGCCGATGAGCTTGCGGCTGCGGCCACGCGCTACGGGCTTAACTCTGCCTTTGTTGATTACCGGCCCTTCTTTGCTGAGTCGGTCCGCGTGTCGCGGGAGATGGACCTGTACCGACAGAACTACTGCGGCTGCCGCTGGTCGCAAGCCGAAGCCGAACAAGAACGTGCCGCCCGCAAAGCCAGATATAAAGGGGACGGTTCAGGTATGTCTTAATCTCGTCATTCCGGGCTTGTCCCGGAATCTAACGTAAGACAGGGGTATCAAGACGGACGTAGCACAAAAAGCACTAGATTTGTGCAGGACAAAAAAACGAACGGAGCACGTGTAATGCCTGAGACCCACTTTCCCTTCACCGTTGAAGCAGCCGATGCCGCCAGTGCCGCGCGCCTGGGCCGCCTCTCTACGCCGCACGGAGAGATACGTACTCCCGTATTCATGCCGGTGGGCACCTTGGCGACCGTTAAAGGGATACTGCCCGAGCAGCTTGAGGAGCTCGGCGCGCAGATAATCCTCTCCAACACCTACCACCTGTACCTGCGCCCCGGCTCGGAGCTCATCGAGGAGGCGGGCGGCCTGCACCGCTTTATGAACTGGGACCACCCGATACTCACGGATTCCGGCGGCTTTCAGCTGTTCAGCCTCGCGGACACCCTCAAGATAGACGACGAGGGTGTGAGCTTTGCCAGTATCCTCGACGGCAGCAAGCACCGCTGGACCCCCGAGGACAACATGCGCGTGCAGAACCAGCTCGGCGCGGACATCATCATGCAACTCGACCAGTGCACGCCGTATCCCTGCGAGCGTGCTGTGGTGCAGACGGCGGTTGAGCGCAGCGCCGCATGGGCGCGCCGTTGCCGCCAGGCGCAGCGCAACCCGCGCCAAGCCCTGTTCGCCATCGTCCAAGGCGGTGTCTTTGGCGACCTGCGGCTTGAGAGTATCGAGCGTCTGCTCGAGGTAGACGCCGAGAGTCCCTTTGAGGGCTTTGGCATCGGCGGTTACTCGGTAGGGGAGCCCCATGAGCTGATGTTTGAGACCCTGGGCTCCGTTGCCAACGCGCTGCCCCACGGCCGCCCCCGCTACCTCATGGGGGTCGGCAACCCCTCCACGCTGCTTGCCGCCATCGCCGTGGGCGTTGATATGTTCGACTGCGTGCTGCCGACGAGAACGGCCCGCATGGGCACGGCCTTTACCAGCGAAGGGAAGCTCAATCTGCGCAACGCCCGTTTCGCCCGCGACCTCACCCCGCTCGACCCCGCCTGTACCTGCCCCACTTGCACCGGCTACACACGCGCCTACCTCCGTCACCTCGTGTTGTCCAAAGAGATACTCTCCTCGGTACTGCTTTCCATCCACAACCTGCACTTCCTCTTAGACCTTATGGCCCGCGCTCGCCAAGCCATCCGCGAGGGTACCTATGCCGCCTTCCTCCAAGCATGGCAGTCATCCCCCGCCGCCCAAGACTTCTAACGCGGCTCGTGCAGCACGCGCAACTGCGTGTCGCATGCTGCGCACCCTCCTAATACGAAGATGCGAGCTTACGCCCGCAAAGGGTTCCCGCGCTCCGCGCGGGAGCGACAAATATACAAAGCGTGTGCAGCACGCGATACGGGCGGCTTGAGTCTCGGAATATTTCCATAAGAAATCGATAAGGAATAATGCATTCCTGCGCTATGGAGGTTGTCTGTCGCGGGGAATAGACTTACGTATCAAGAACTCTATGCGTGTTGAATATGCTGGAAGGGTGTATGCAGGAGAGTACCAGCTGCAAAGAAGTGGAGGAGATATGAAAAATCAGACAACACCAGAGAATCAGACAGGATTGAGGATCAACAGGCGTGCGTTTTGCATCTTGAGTGGTATCGCTGGGGCAGGATTCGCTTTGGCGGGTTGCACACCGGACAAAGGTGACCCGACGGCAGATGGTCAGGCATCGACGTTTGACTACGACTCCGTAAGTTGGGCAGGCTGTCATGTCAACTGCGGTAGCCGCTGCCCGCTCAAGGTTTATGTCAAAGACGGTACTGTGATCCGTATCGACACAGACTCAGATGGGTCCGATGCCTTTGGGCCCGGGGAAATCTACCAGATGCGTTCCTGCGTGCGCGGACGGACCAATCGTCAGCGAATCTACAATGAGACCCGCGTCCAAAAGCCGCTGCGCAGAGTGGCGGGTACCCTGCGCGGCGAGGGTAAATACGAGGAGATCAGTTGGGATGAGGCCATAAGCGACATCGCCTCTGCCATGCGCGAGGTTAAGGACAAGTATGGCAACGACGCTTTCTACATCCAGTATGGCACAGGCCAATTGGGCGGTACTGTCTCCAAATCCTGGAGCCCGGACTCAACGGTGATTGCTCGGATGATGAACTGCTGGGGTGGCTACCTGCGGATGTACTGTGATTATTCCACCGGACAGATCACCTGGGAATTGCCGCTCCTTAACGGTGACGCCTGGTCCAACAACGAAGTCACGGACCTGGTCAACTCCAAGAACATCGTGCTGTTCGGCAACAACCCAGCCAATACTCGTATGAGCGGCTCCGGTATGGGCTACCTGCTCACACAGGTTCGCCGACAGAACCCCGATGCGCACATCGTCGTCATCGACCCGCACCTGACTGATACGGCAATAGGCGTGGCCGACCAATGGGTGCCCATTCGCCCCGGAACCGACATGGCTCTGGTGTCCGGAATGATCAGCCATCTTCTCACGAGCGGCAAACTGGACGAGAGCTTCATCCGCGAGAAGTTCATCGGTTTTTACTCAGACAGCTTTGTCGAGGAGATAAAGCAAGGCGAGCCTCAGAACGCGGCCTTCATGGGTTTTGACCCCACCGGCAACCTGACCATCACCGAGGATATGTCCTATGAGGCGTACCTCAAGGGCAGCGGGGCTTACGCGGGAACAGGGGAGAAATCTCCGGAATGGGCGGCGGCTATAACCGGTGTTCCTGCCGATACCATCCGAGAACTCGCCGAGCGTTTCTGCGATGGGCCGACTGCCACCATCCAAGGTTGGGGGCCACAGCGCCACTCAAACGGCGGCAATAACACCCGCTCCGTGGGCCTGATCGCGGCCATTACCAAAAACGTCGGTATCTCCGGCGGCGGAACCGGTGCCCGCGAGGGCGTTGGCGGCGTGGGTTTCTCTATCCCCGGCAACCTGGAGTGCTTCCAGGACAAGAACACCGTCCAGACGCAAATATCCTTCTTCAGCTGGTTTAAGGCTATCGAGGACTATAAGGCGATGAACGACGTCACCTGGGGAGTGCGCTGGGCAAATGGCGAGGCTCCTTATGCCTCAACACCTGGCGAGATCGCTCTGAAGTCACCGATTAAGTTCATCTGGAACTATGCCTCCAACGTCATGTTGGGCCAGCATGCGGATATTAACGATATGCTGCGTATCTACAATCTTCCCGATACCGACGAGGGCGGGCTCAGAATGGTCGTTACCGTCGACTGCTATCTCACGCCGACGGCCCTCATCTCCGACATCATACTGCCGGGCACCACATCGTTTGAGGAGGATGACATCGCTCAGGGCGGCACAGCCTGGACGGGTTTCGTGTGCTGCGAGAGTGCGGCCATCCCGCCGCTTTTTGAATCCAAATCAATCTATGACATCTGCACCCTTGTCGCCAAGGAGCTGGGTATCGCAGAGGAGTTCACCGAGGGGCGTACGCAGGCTGACTGGGTCAAGTGGCTGTATGAGCAGGGCGTGGCAGCGGGAGACGCACTACCGAGCACCTTTGACGAGTTCAAGGCTCAGGGCCTGTTCAAACAGACCGATGAGCACACGCCCGCCATTGCTGCCCATGACGCAATAGCGACGCCATCCGGCAAGTACGAGGTTTTCTCCAAGCAGGCGTACAACCTCTCCCGGCAGTGGGACCTGACTGGTGGCGGCCATATCCCCGCGGATGGCAAGGACCAGATAACGGGACTACCTGTCTATTATGAGAATTTTGAGGGTTTTGCCGACACTGAGACCAGGGCCGAGTACCCGTTCCAACTCATCGGGCATCACGTCAAGACCCGCACCCATTCGTCCTATGGCAATGTATCCTGGATGGCCTCGGTGGCGCCGCAACAATGCTGGATCAACTCAAAAGACGCCGGGGCCCTGGGCATCCTCAACGGAGACGAGGTAATAGTATCTACCAAACGCGGCAAGACACGGGTTTCTGCCAAGGTTACCCCGCGCATCATGCCAGGGGTCGTATCCTTGCCCCAGGGCGCCTGGTATAACCCGCAAAGCCGCGACAGCGCAACGTTGGGAAGCCCCGATGTCTTAGATACCGCAGGTTGTATCGGTGTGCTCACGTCGTCACGTCCCACACCGCTCTCCAAAGGCAACGGTGTGCATTCCAACCTCTGCAAGATAGAGAAGGCATAAGGGAGGCCAACCATGACTACCTACGGATTCTATGTCAATACCGACATCTGCACCGGCTGTAAGGCCTGTATGACCTCATGCTTCGACCGCAATAACCTGGAGGTGCCGCAGAAATTCCGCAAGGTCTGGGAGTATGGCGGCGGCGAATGGAGCGACGACGGCAACGGCGCCTTCGGTTCTACGGCCTTCGGCTATTACGTGTCTTTGACCTGCAATCACTGTGAGGAGCCGCTTTGCGTGGCCAATTGTCCGACGGGCGCCATGCAAAAGGATCCTGAGACCGGCATCGTTAACAACGATAAGGACATCTGCATCGGTTGTATGACTTGTGAGAAGAACTGCCCGTATCACCATCCCGTCCAACTGGGTGACGGCAAGTCCCACAAATGCGCGCTTTGCACCGAAGAGAGTGCCGATGGCAGCCCTGATCCGGTCTGCGTGAGAGCCTGCCCCTTCAGGGCGCTGACGTTTGGCGAGATGGATGATTTACGCTCGAGTTTTGGCGACAACGACAAAGCTGGGGATCTGAGCGACGAGACCAAACCGAATGTCGTCATCGGTCTGCACCGCGACGCCGACAAGGGCGGTACGCTGATGAACCCCCTTGAGATAGGCCACGAGGCGTGAGTGGCATGAGCCCCTTGCCCGACAGCAGCGCCCGAGCCTATCAAGTGCTGCTTGGCCTGTGCGGCATACTTATCTATACGCCGCCCGATGCCGCTGCTCTGGAAGTCCTGCGTGACCAGAGGGGGCTTTTCTTGGAGCAGCCGTTCTCTACGGTTGCTCCAGACGCCGCCAAAACCTTGAGCGATCTGCTCGATGGCGATGTGGATGATCTGAGGATGAAGATCGCAAACGAGCATACCTTTATCTTCAAGATGGTTGCCCAAAGCCACGCAAGCCCTTATGAATCGGTTTACCGTACATGCGACTCTACGCTTTTTGGCCCGACGACGCTTGAGGTTCGAGAGGCTTACCGGGCGCATGGGCAACAGTTCCCTCGGATGGCTGCCGAGCCTGATGATCATATCGGACTGGAGCTGCAATTTGCCTCAACACTCCTGGACAAGATAGCATCAGACTCGGATGAGGCCGACGCCAAGACAGCCGAAGTCGCGCAGCGCGCCCTGCGCGGCTTCCTTGCCGAGCACCTGCTGGTCTTTGCTCCGTCCTGCCTGGGCAGGGTGGCCGAGGCCAGCAGCTTTGGCTTCTATCGCGCCGTAGCCGGTATCGCTTTGGCTGCCCTGACGGATTTAGCCGACGCGCTAGAGGTGGAGGCGACAACCAGTCCCTTGCGTTGAGAACGCAGACTGATAGCGCACGGATCGGTACGTCCTGGCAAACAACCCGCTGCAAGCGGAAAGACCTATAATGTAATCATGGGGAAAGAAGGATTGCTGATAGTGGCGAGTAGATTCGGCAGGAAGGAACCTGCCGCTCTTGGCCTGCGCATCAAAGTCATCGGGTTATTGGCGCTGGTGTTCATCATACTCATCGGCGCGGACATCGTCTTAACATCTAACTTCCAGAGGGCGGCGACCGCATCTGAGCTTTTGGAGGAATCCCGCGTCCTGGTTAAGGAGATGGACGCGGTCTGGAATTTCATCTCTTTGAATCAGGACAATATCAACTACAACTCCAACGGGGAGTATGATTACAAGGGCCTGCACTGTGCGATAGCGGGGAGAGCCGTAGCCGCTCTTTTCTCCCAGGACACGGATTATGAGATACACTTCGTCAACCTCGACCCGCGCAACTTCATCAACACGCCCGACGAATATGAGACCGAGGCGCTGGAGCGGATGTTGGCCGCGCCCGACGACGCCGATGAATCCTATGGGTTCTCCGCTATAGAGGGTGAGAGCGTGTTTCGGTATGTGAAGGCCATGAGGGTCAGCGAGGACTGTGTTGATTGCCACGGTATGCCGGCGGGCGAGATCGATCCTACGGGATACCCCAAAGAAGGTTGGAAGACCGGCGACATCGCCGGGGCCGTCAGCGTTACCGCGCCTGCTCGCCTGTACCTCGAGAACACCAACAGGGCGATTGTCAACAGCGTGATACTGTTCATTAGCGTGCTCACTGCCGCAATGGTAATCGTCTACCTCGTTTTGAGCCGCCTCGTCATCCGCCCGTTGCTGCGCTTGCAGACCAACTTGGAGAGTTTTGGCCAGGGCAGCTACTCCAAACTTACGGAAGGCAACGCGCTTTATGCCACGAAGGAGATGGATGAGCTGTTTGTCCAGTTCAACGAGATGGCTGACAGCCTCACCGACATCCATGGCAAGCTCGAGTCCCAGGTCATGGAACGAACCGAGCAGTTACAGATGATCAATGACGAGCTCAGTTCGCGCAAGCAGCTCATGGAGCAGCTCAATCAGCGTTTGCAGCGGGAGAATATCTACAAGTCAGATTTCCTGGCCATCATCAGCCATGAGCTCCGGACGCCGCTGACATCGATAATCGCCTTCACCGACTTGCTTGTCGAAGCCATGCCGGACATAGACGGTGAGGCCAAACGGCAGTTGGACGAGATCGAGCAGAACAGCCGGATACTTTTGGAGATGGTCGAGAATATCCTGGAGACCGCTCGTATCCAGCAAGGTTCGGAACGCTTGGACCTGGAGCTGGTGGACATCAACGACGTTATAGCCATGGTTGAGGCTACCAGTGACCCACTGGCGAAGAAGCGGGGTGTGGAGCTGTGCACGCGCGTGGACGCCAATGTGCCTCTGATCGTCAGTGACTGGGAGAAACTGAGACGTATCATCGTCAACCTCGTGAGCAATGCCATAAAGTTCACCGATCCGGGAGGGCATGTGACGGTGAGCGTGAGCAAGGCAGGGGACAGCAGCATCCGTGTCGACGTGAGCGACGATGGCATCGGCATACCGAAAGACAAACAAGAACTGATCTTCGAGCGATTCACGCAGGAAAACATGTCTACGGTTCGTTGCTATGGCGGCAGCGGCCTGGGGCTGTCGCTGGTCAAGGCGTTCTGCCTGATGCTCGGCGGCTCCGTCTCTGTCCTCAGCGCGCCGGGACAGGGAAGCACGTTTACGGTTATACTGCCGGTGGAGACGTTGTGCGGAGATGGTGAATATGAAGATAATGCTGATAGATGATGATTCGAGTCTACAGACACTTCTGGAGCAGATAGTCAGGCGTAAAGGCTACGATTATTGTTGCGCTGTCGACGGCGAGAGCGGCATGGAGATGCTGCGCCGGGAGAAGCCCGACCTGTTGCTGCTGGACGTGATGCTGCCGGATGTGAACGGCTATGAGATATGTGAGCGCATCCGTAGCGAGAGACGCAAGATCCCCATCATGTTCCTTACTGCCAAAGGCGACATCGTAGACAAGAGCATCGGCTTTAAAGCGGGCGCCGACGATTACCTGGTCAAACCCTTCTCGCATGAGGAACTGATGCTGCGTATCGGCGCGCTTCTCAGGAGGCGTGCTCGGCGCGATGGCGACGGCCCACAACACAACAGCGAGAAGTTCGTTGTGGGTGATTTGGAGATTCTGTTCGGGAAATACGAGGTGCTGCTGCGAGGCAAGCCGGTTGCGCTCTCATCAAGGGAGTTTGAGCTACTGGAGTTTTTGGCCAGCGACCCGGGAAGCGTGTTCACTCGCGATGAGATAATCGACCAGGCCTGGGGCGACAAAGGCATAGCCGACCCGGATAGCGTTACGGTGGTTATCCGCAAAATCCGCGAGAAGATAGAGAAGGATCCCTCAAAACCCCGGTATCTGGTAACGGTCTGGCGGGTGGGTTATAAGTTGGTCAGTCATCTGTAGGAGACCCCCGCGATAGCCAGGCGGCGTCGTGACTCGTAGATGCCGGTAGGCGCTTACAGCTGTTCGGCAAAAAGTCCGTCACTACTGGCGGGATTATCGGTATAATTACGGCTTGCGTGTTTTTACGCCGCGTGGTTTTGTGCTGCGCGGTTCTTGACTATCCATACTCCAGGTAAAGGGGAGCCGATGGCTGATAGAAGATTCAAGGTAAAGAAGAAGGCCTCGCCCAAGCGGCCGCAGGTGGCGTTACTGCTCCTGCTATTGGTGCTGCTGGTGGGCTCGGTGTTCATGTTCTGGCCGCCGCAGGAGCGCGTTAAACAGGGGCTCGACGTGCAAGGTGGCCTCTCCGTTGTCCTACAGGCGAGCAAGCCGGATGGCTCTGCCGTCACTCTTGCGGACATGGAGGCCGCACAGCAGATCGTTGAGCGGCGCGTCAACCTCCTCGGCGCCTCCGAGGCAACCGTGCAGGTGCAAGGCAGCAGCCAGCTTGCCGTGCAGATGCCTGGCCTGGTCGAGCAGACCCAGGCGCTCAATACCATCGGTTCAACCGGTGTGCTTGAGTTCATCGACGTGGCGCAGATAAGTGACGAGACGGTTAAGAGCGCCTTGGAGTACGGTTCGGCACTCGACCGGGATTACCTCCG
>JAITEK010000016.1 GCA_031282085.1 Coriobacteriales bacterium | reverse complement strand
GTGGTATGTGCAATCCCACGTAGTGTGTGCTAGGCTTAAATTCCTCATATGCTCTCCTGTCTTGTCGTATGTCCTTATGCGATCTGAGCCATCGCGGATACATCATAGGACAGGAGAGTCTCTTATGGTGAAACCTCTGAGGCAACCACAGGCATAGCCTGTGGTTTCTTTTTGGGAATGACAGACAAAAAGATCCGGCATAAAGCCGGGATGATGGAGGTACGTGAGTCAGCGTTCTTGTGTCGTTGTTGGCGAGTTGAGATTCTCGCGGATGGCGTCCTCGAGGATGGTGAGACCGGCTTGTAGCTGGAAATCATTTACCACGAGGGGGCAGAGGAAGCGGATGACGTTGCCGTAGACGCCGGCGCTCTCAACGAGCAGACCTTTGTGCGCCGCCTCCTCAACGATGGCCTCTACCAGGCCCGCGGCAGGCTTCTTGCTCGTAGGGTCTTCAACGAACTCAAGGCCCATCATCGAGCCGATGCCGCGCACATCGCCGAGCTGCGGCCATCGCTGCTTCCAGGTGGTAAAGGCCTCACGCGCCACCTGTGCTATGTGGAGCGCTCGCTCGCAGAGACGGTCGCGGCGGATTATCTCCAGCACCTTGAGAGCGGCGGCACAGGCCACGGCGTTACCACCGTAGGTTCCGCCGATAAGCCCGGGTCTCACGGCGTCAAAAAGTCGCGCGGAGGCGGTAACGGCACTGAGCGGAAGCCCCGCCGCGAGCGATTTCGCCGTAACGATGACATCGGGGGCAAAGCCGCCCTCCGCCCAGTAGTCGCTGACGAACATCCTGCCCGAGCGGGCAAAACCGGTCTGTATCTCATCGGCGACAAGCAGGATGCCGTAGCGGTCGCACAACTCGCGCACGCTCCTCACCCAATCAAAGGGCGCAGGGACAAACCCTCCCTCGCCCTGTATCGGCTCCAATACTATCGCCGCCGTCTGTTGGGGAGGCGACTGCTGCACCAGGGCGTCCTCAAGCCGCTCGAGGGCGTAGTCTATCGCCTGGGCATCCGTAAAACCCTGAGGCTTGCGGTACAGATGAGGGAATTCCACGCGGCAGACGCCATCGGGAAAGGGCCCCAGGCCCTCGGAGTAGGCGCGCTTCCCCGTCATCGTAGCCGCAAGCAGCGTCCGCCCATGGAAGGCTCCCTCAAAGACGATGATATTCGGCCGTCCCGTCGCAGCGCGCACGAGCTTCACGGCGTTCTCTATCGCCTCGGCGCCGGAGTTGGCAAACATCGTCTTGCGCCGCTGATCGCGCACAGGGACGATGTCGTTGAGCTCCTCGGCCAACTCGACATACGGCTCATGCGTGGTGATGTTCATCATCGAGTGGAAGAAGCGCCCCGCCTGCTCGCGCGCCGCCTCAACAACCTCGGGGTGGCTGTAGCCGATGTTGAGCACGCCGACGCCGCCCACCCAATCCAGGAACAGGTTGCCGTCCACGTCCTCAAGCATGGCGCCCTCCCCTCGCTTGATGACGCAGGGGTACACCGAGGCGATGCCGGCAGGCAGCGCTTGCTGCCTGCGCGCGAGGATCGAAGCCGCCATCGGCCCCGGCAAGCTCGCAGTGTGGATGCAGGGCAAAGCATCCCTGAGCAGCGCGGAGACCTCACTTGTTCGCTTGCCCTTTGTCATATCCCAGCCCTCATGAACTGCCCTTTCCGCATGCCCCTTTGCAACAATGCACCAGGTACAAACGGGGTGTCAATGGCAACGGACGGGACGTTACACATGGTTAATAGCGAGTTAACAGTCCTGAATCATTTTGGCTTGATAGCCGGCTTCTTAAACGTGGTCGGCGCCGGTGAGAACAGCTCCGCTGTCGCCGGTTGTGTCGCGACCGAGGAAGTCCCCGCCGCTTGGGGCGCCCTGGAACTGCTGCTCCTGGGAGAAGACGGGCATATCGGAACCGCCACCCATCCTGCCCGTCGGCGTGACAAACTGGAGGATCAGCGCAATGACGTTAACGACCAACAGTGCCGCAAGCAGGGCGCTTATGATGATGAGATGGATGGCCCGCACGCCTCCCGCCTCCCGCCTGCCCGGTGGAAGAAGCGAGGCGTCCCCTGCTACCTGCGGTGGTATCGACCCCGGCAGAGGGTTGAGGTTCGGCAAGATGGGGCTCGTGTTGTTCTCTGTCATGTTCTTGTAGTCCTTTCTCATGGATAGTTCTCTCACTGCTGGTTGCTGGTCTCACTCAAAGCGCAACGCGTCGATGGGATGCATACGCGCCGCCTTGTTAGCCGGGTACAGACCGAAGGCCACTCCGATGAAGGTGGAGAAGCCGACGGCGACGATAACTACCTCCGGCGAGAAGCTGTACGTGGTGGAGCTGTCGGCGCCGACCGTAAGGTTCACAACGCCCAAAATAATGCCCGAGAAAACTATCCCCAAAGCGCAGCCGATGAGACAGATGACGAGCGCCTCGATGAGGAATTGCAGCGTGATAGCCAGACGTTTGGCTCCGACCGCCTTGCGGATACCGATCTCACGCGTCCGCTCGGTCACGGAGACGAGCATGATGTTCATGATGCCGATGCCGCCGACCAGAAGAGAGATGCCCGCTATCGCGCCCAGCAGCAAGGCGAAGGTATCGGTCACGCTGGCCATCGTCTCGGAAAGTGAATTGTTATTGCGGATGCTGAACGCGTCCTCATCCCCTTTAAGAAGCCCAAGCAGCGAGGCGGTCAGTTCGGCCTCGGCCAAGTCGATGTTGTCGGCCTCTTTGGCGGCCGCATAAAAACTCGTGATGCCGCTTGCCCCGCTGGAGGCGCCGCCGCCTGCGCCACTCATGCCGCTCGCCCCACCGCCCGATGCGGCGCTCGTAGCGCGCTCCAGAACGGTATACGGAACGTAGGCCGTATAGTTGTCACCCATGCTCGTCATCAACCCCTCCTCCTCGGCAAGCACGCCGATGATGAGGTACTTCACGCCGTCAAGCGCAAGTTCCAGGCCGACAACATCGGTGCGTCCGTATATCTCGTCGGCCGTTTCATAACTCAACACCAGTACCGATGTGTTGTTCTTGAGGTCAGCATCGAGCAAGAAGCGCCCCTCAGCAAGTTCGCTGCCCATTATCCAGAAGTACGCATTCGTGGTACCGGTCAGCGTCAGCGAGTAGGTGCTGGTGCCCTGCTTGGCAGTGGCGCTCGACGTGCTGACCGGCGCAATGAGCGAGATGCTCGTGCTGTCCTGCGCGATCTGCGCGAGGTCAGCGGATTTGAGCGGTTTGCCCTTGTCGTCACGGATGGTAACGCTGAGCAGGTCGTTACCCAGACTCGAGATCTCGTCGGTGACGGCGCGCGTAGCGCTGCTCACAAGCGAGACGAGCACCACCAGCGCCGTTACCCCGATGATGATGCCGAGCATGGTGAGAAAGGCGCGCATCTTGTTGGCGCCGATTGCGGCAAGCGCGGTGCGGACCGACTGAGCGAGCATCACGCGACCACCTTCCCATCCCGTATATGCACAACGCGGTTTGTTCGCTTCGCTATCGATTGGTCGTGCGTGATGAGGACGATGGTCCGGCCCCGCGCGTTGAGCTCGCAGAACAGCTCCATGATCTCGTGGCCAGTGCGCGAGTCGAGATTGCCCGTCGGCTCGTCACCGAGCAGCAGACTGGGTCGCGTGACTATCGCGCGCGCGATGGCTGCGCGTTGGAGTTGCCCGCCGGAGACACTGTTGGGCCGATGCGAGCGGCGCTCCCACAGACCCACCTGCGACAGGGCTTCGTGTACCAGTTCCCGACGCTCGGACGCCTTGGTGCCGCGATACAGCAACGGCAGCTCGACGTTCTCCGCGATGGTCATGTGGCCGATGAGGTTGAAGCTCTGGAAGACGAAACCTATCTGCTCATTGCGGACGGTCGCCAACTGGCTCTCGGAATAGAACTCAACCGGCCGTCCGTCGAGGTAATAGGTGCCAAAGTCGGCGGTGTCGAGACAGCCGAGGATGTGCATGAGCGTGGACTTGCCGGATCCGGATGGGCCAACGATGCCGAGGAACTCCCCCGCGCCAACGGCCAGGCTCACACCGTCGAGCGCACGGACCTCCTCATCACCCACGTGATATATCTTGTAGACGTCAACCAGCTGCAACATGGGTTCGCCTTCCACCTATTGAGGCGCGGCAGAGAGACTTGGGCCGGCGCCGCCAGTCGGAACACCCTGGCCACCAAAGCCGCCGCCCGAGGACATGGTACGCTCCCCTCCCATACCCATACCCATGCTGAAGACGCCCGTATCCGTGCTGCTCTGCTGGCGATAATAAACCACAGCGCCCTCCTCAAGCCCCGAGGTTACCTCGACGTTCGTCCCGTCGGACAGCCCGGTCTCTATCTGTATCTCGCCACCGAGCACGCCCTGCTCGTCCAGCGTTGTATACACGTAGACAACATCCCCGTATTCCTGCACCGCGACCAACGGGATGGTAAGCGCGTCCTCCTTTTGCTCCTTGATGATGGTGGCTGTGGCGCTCATGCCCGTAAGCGCACCGGCGGCCCGCTCAAAGGTGACGACCGCCGTATAACTGGCGACGCTGCCAGAGACCGAGCCCGTTGTGGAGACCTCCGCCACGCTACCGGCAAAACTGACGCCCTCCAGCGCGTCAAGCTCGATGCTCACCTCCTGCCCCTCCTGCACCGAGGCGATGTCCAGCTCGTCGATGGAGAGGCTTATCTGCGCGACGTCGGGCGAGATGAGCTCTGCCGCAACGCCGTCCGTGCTGTTGAAGGTCTGCCCTTCCACAAGCGCAAGGCTGCTTATCGTTCCGGCCTGGTCCGCATAGAGATAGGGCTCGCTTGCCAGTGCCGAGAGGGCCTCAAGTTCGGTGATAAGCGCGGCGCGCTGTACCTCAAGCTCCTCGCTGCTCTGCGTTGCGACCGGCAGCTCAAGCGAGAGCAGCCAGCTGCCGCTGTAGACGGTCCAACCTTCGCAGACCCAAATGGTGGAGATGGTGCCGACGCGGTCGGTCACGAGCATCTCGCCGCCGCCGTCCAACTCAAGGACCATGAGCGCGCCCTGTTCGGCGATTACATCGGCCGCAGAGGCGCCCTCGGTGGCGTAGATGGTCTTAACCGTGGCAAGTGACTTCGCGGTGACTGCGGTCGTCTCGGTCGTGCCGTCAGAGAGCGCGTCAAGCTGCTCCTGTACCGCGGAAAGCTCGTCGCTCACCGCCGTGATAGCGGAGCTGAGCGACGAGGTGTCAACCGTCGCAAGCAACTGTCCGACTTCAATGGTGTCGCCAACCGCGACATTCAGTTCGGCGATGGTGATTCCCGTGAGGGTCGTAAGGTCGATGAGGTGATCCTCCACGTTGCCGGAGCCAACAACCGTGGTAGTGATGTTGCCACGGCTCACCTGGGTTGAAAGCACTGTCCCATCCTGTTGCGCCACTGCCGTAGTGGGCAAAAAGCGCACCAGTAAAAAGATGCCCACTGCCACTACCAACGCCCCGAGAATGACTCCGACGACGACAAGCGGCCGTTTCCCGCGCCGCACCCTGCCCTGCTCACTGGTTCCCACGTCCGCCTCCTCAATACAAGGATATACGGAGAGACCCGGCGCCCCACACAAGCCCATTCTCCGATTGTGCAACCCATGATAGGCGTGCATGCTTAAAACAACCTGAAAGGCCATTTGCCGCAAAGCATGGTCACACGAGAACGGCTGGCGCCGTTCCGCGCTGTTTCGTAAGTCTGGCGGCTATCGCCGCCAGTTGGATTCTGGGACAAGCCCAGAATGACGGGCAAAAAAGTACGTTATTCTGGCTTTATGCCAGAATCCAGTCGCGAGCGATAACGAGCGACGCACAAAGAGCGCGTAGCGCGACACACTGAAGAATGACGGGTAAAGGGCAGGGGGATCTCAGGCTCCACGCAGCATGCGGAGACGGCTTATGGCGTAGAAGATGGTGAATGCGGCCAAGTTGACTAAGACTATGCTGGCGCCGGTGGGGGTCTGGTAGACGAAGGAGACCACCAACCCGATTACGTAGCACACGAGTGAGACGATGGCCGCGCAGATGGTCACAGCGGCGAAGCGTTTGCAGAGCCACATCGAGGAGAGGGCGGGGAATATCACCAGCGACGAGATGAGCAGCGCGCCCATCATCCGCATACCCAAAACGATGGTCAAGGCCGTGAGCAGGGCGAGTACCGTGTTGTAGAAACCCGCCGGTATGCCGGTCGCCCGCGCGTAGGTCTCGTCAAAGGTCACGGCGAATATGCGATGATAGCAGAAGACGAAGATGATAAGGACCCCGAGGCTGAGCACCACGCTCAACACCACGTCCTGTTGAGTAAGTGCGAGGATGGAGCCAAAGAGGTAATTGTCAACATCGGTGTTCATGCCGGTGGTCTTGGAGACGACAAAGACGCCGATAGCAAGCGCGCTGGCCGATATGAGGGCGATGGCTGCGTCACCTTTGATGCGCCCGCGCTCGCTCAGGCGCAAGAGCAGGAAGGCCGCAAGCACCACAACGGGGATAGACACCGCGAGCGGCGCCCAGTTGAAGGCTGTGGCAACCGCAAGCGAACCAAAGCCGACGTGGGACAGACCGTCGCCTATCATCGAGAAGCGCTTGAGGACGAGGCTCACACCGAGCAGCGAGGCGCACAGCGACACAAGCAGGCCCACGATGAGCGCGCGCACAAGAAAGGTGTAGGTGAACATCTGGGAGAGGGTCTCGATGAACTCCATCAGCGCTCCCCCGTCCGGTGTGTTGCTCCCGCCGCTCGGTTATCACCAGGCGTGGCAAGATAGGCCATACCGCAGCTCTCGCAGGCATCCCCGCAGGAATCGCGTATAAGCTCCTGCCCGACGCGCGTATGTTGAAACTCATGGGTACCGCCAAAGAACGCCTGCCGCCCCTCTAAAACGAGGATATGGCTGGCATAGTCCACGGCGGCCTGCACGTCATGCGTAACCATGATGATGGCGATACCCTGCTGGCTGTTGAGGGCGGTGATAGCTGCGTACAACTCCAGTTTTGCGGAAGCGTCAAGCCCGTTCATCGGTTCGTCGAGGATAAGGAGTTTAAGGCCGTCGGTCGCGGCGCAGAGGGTGCGAGCCAGCAACACGCGCTGCTGCTGGCCGCCAGAGAGCTCGCCGAAACCCGACTTCGCCAGCCCCTCAACGCCGAGCACCGCCAGAGCCTCACGCGCCGCCTCACGATCCGCGCGGTGATAGACAGGCGACAGGCCCAGGCGACCAAGCCTGCCCGAGAGCACCACTTCCCAGACGCTTGCCGGGAAGTTGCGCTGTATCGTATTCTGCTGCGGAAGGTAACCCATGTCGGAGGGCTTGAGGTCAGGCTCAAAGCACAACGTACCCGCCAAGGGCTTGAGCAGGCCGAGCATCCCCTTGATGAGGGTGCTCTTGCCACTGCCGTTACCCCCCACAACGCAGAGATAGTCACCGCCGACAACCGTTAGCGTGACGTCGTGCACCGCGGGCGCGCCGTCGTAGCCAAAGGCCAGGTCCTTGCAGGTGATAAGGGTTACAGGGTCAGTCATCTAGCCCAGTGCGATCCTCAGATTCTCGGCGTTTCGCTTCATGATGCTCACGTAGGTCTCACCAGCATCAAAATCGTCTCGACTGATATTATGACACGAATGGAACAGGAGTGACTGCGTGCCGGTCTCCTCCGCGATGGCGTCCGCTATCTTATGGTCGGAAAGCTCACGGTAGAGCACAGCGGGAATGTCGTCACGCCGCACGGTGTCGATGAGCGCGGCCACCGTCTGCGCGCTGGCCTCGGTCGCCGTTGAGCAACCGGGAAAGGCAGCATAGCAGGTAAGCCCGTACTCATCCGCAAAATAGCGGAAGGGGAAGCGGTCGCCAAAGACCAACTCGGTGCGCTTGCCCTCGGCGACTATCTGCTTGAATTCGGCGTCCAGCTCGTCAAGCGCGGCCAGGTAGGCCGTCGTGTTAGCCTGATAGCTGGCGGCGTTTGCAGCGTCGGCTTGCTCAAAGGCATTCGCCAGAGCCTCAGCGATGAGCTTGGCGTTCGTCAGCGAGGTCCAGACGTGCTCATCGGGCAGGCCCTCCTCCTCTTCCTCCTCGGCCTCAGCGGGGTTCACGAGTACGGACTCGTCCTCCTCAAGCGTTGGCACGCAGTCGATGAGCCGGATGACAGTGACTTTTGAGGTGTCGAGTGAGGTGAGCAGGTCCTCGACCCACTCGTCCGATTCGCCGCCGACGTAGATGAATACGTCGCAGTTCTCTATGTCGATGATGTCCTGGGGCGTCGGCTCAAAGGAATGCGTCTC
>JAITEK010000168.1 GCA_031282085.1 Coriobacteriales bacterium | reverse complement strand
TATTCGTGGGCATGCTGCGCGAGCCAGGCCATCTCAGCCGCCGGCGGTTCCTCAACATTGTTTATGTCTACGGCAAGCCCGGTCTGGTGCTCGCTGAACCCTGCGCGGGCGCTGAAGCGGTCGGCTGCGGCCTGGCCACTCTGCGCGACATAGCCAGCATAGAGCGCCTCCTGCGTCTCGTAGGAGCGGAAGCCTGACGTTGCCCATATCTGCAAACCTTCCCTCTCGGCGGCGGCTATGAGCTCGTCAAGGGCGGCGGCAGCGACCGCCCGCATCTGAACGCCATCAACAAAGACCAGGTCGGGCGGGATATAGCCGGGGGGCAGGCCGATACGCTTATTGACGAACGCCTGCATGCTGGAGGGGTCGGCAAGCTCCCCGGTATCCGCATAGGGCGCCTCGTCGAGGTCGCACTCAACCATCCAGGCCACCTCGTCGGCGCTCAGATCGGGGTTTGCCGCAGCGAAGGCCTGGTAGCGGTCGACCCGGGCCTCATCGCAGTAGTAGATGGAGCGGAACGGGGCAAACGGGTCCTCCCCCGCCACGTGTGCCCCCTGCGGGGTTTCCGCTCCCCTGCCTTGTGGGGCCTCGGGCCACTCAACGGCGTTTCCGCTTTTTACGTACTGGCCCACGAGGACAAGCGCCACCAGGGCAAACACGACCGCGCCCAAAGGGACGCGGCGAAGCGCATACGGGAGCTGACGGCGGCGCTGGTACCGCCTCAAGAAGCTGCTTTGGCTCCCGCCTGCGCCCGACCCGTAGCGGTACCTCGACTTTGACCATGCCCTCATCGGATGCTCCCTTCACTTGCTTTACCGGAGAAAAGCCTAAAGGGGGCGTGCATGGTTGTTGCGTCAAGGATGTATCAGAGTGACAAATTCTTGGGGAGTCGTCAGCATGCGGGAGCCGTCACCACGCAGGAGGAATGAACTCCTTGCTCAAACTGCTTATACTCAGGGAAAACGAATGCCTCATCCCATTCGTGGACTGCTCGCAGTAAAACTCAAGGGGAGCACCGTTTGTCTCCTGTGTGAACCAGAAGCGCCTCGAGGTACGAACCAGAGGCAGGGCGGAGGCGTCGGATTCGAGGGGCGGCTCAAAACTGTCCTCTTTGACCTCCAGCCCATCGGCAGAAAGGCCCAGGTACTCCAGCCATTGCTTGCCGACCTGCTCGGCGAACAGGTCCTCAAACGCGCCCTCATAGGAGAGCCAATAAACGAGCACCTTCTCGCTCTCGTCATCCAGGAAGAAGTCGGCGGAGAACTGCTTGTCCTCAAGGTGGATTACCCAGATGATCCCATTGGCGTCGGGCTGTGAGGGCCGCACGTAGAAATTGGCTATTGCGGAGCTGCGGGCGCCGGAGACAGTCGCAACGGTATCGGAGAGCGGATACAGCCCCCGAGCACGCAGCATATCCACTTCGCGGTTGAGGACCTCCATCACCGTCTCGCTGCTCAGGTTCCTGCCGGTCTCAACCTGTATGACCAGGGTTTCGGGAGAGGACAGCGCGAGCAGTCCGAGGCCCTCGGCAAGAGGGGCCGCTTCTGGTGGCGCCGCCTCCCCCGTCGCGTCTCCCACGGCGTCTCCCACCGCGCCCTCCTCACCCTTGCTCTCGTCGGAAGCGAGGGGGAAGGCCTCCACCTTCTCCAGAAGGAGGCTGTCGAGCCTGGCTGCTGCCTGAGCAGGCAGAAACACGCCGGCAGCGACAAACGCCCCCAACAGGGCGAACGCACATACCAGTTGCAGGCGCGCCTTCATCCTCATCCTACCCTTCCAGCACGGCGGTGACGCGCGTGCCGGCGCCCTCGGTCGACTCGATGTTCAGGGCCCCGGCGTGCAGAGTGCATATCTCGCTGCAAAGCGCCAGGCCCAGCCCGGCTCCGCCCTGCGCGCGCGAGCGGGAGGTGTCGGCCCGGTAGAACGCCTCCGTTATGCGCGGCAGCGCCTCGCGCGGGATGCCCGCCCCGTCGTCGTCCACCACAACGCGCCACTGCTGCTCGGAGAGGCGCCCGCCCTCAACACGGATGTGCCCGCCCTGCGGCGTTGCCTTGCAGGCGTTGCTGATGAGGTTTAAAAGCAGGGTCTGTATGAGGTCGGGCTCGCAGCGCACCGTTACGGGGGCCGCTTGTATGCTCAGGTCGATGCCGTTTTTGTGCAGGAGGGGGAACACCGCGATCTCCACGCCCTGGAACAGCTGCGGCAGGCTCACTTTCCGCATCTCGAAGTCCCGCTTCTGCGCGACGATGAGGTCGAGCAGCTTCATGGAAAGCGACTCAAGGCGGCGCCCCTCGCTGAAGATGTAGCTCGCGGCGAGTTGGGCGTCGTCATCGGCGAGGCGCCCCGAGCGCAGCAGGTCGGCATATCCTATGATGGAGGTCAGCGGCGTCTTGAGCTCGTGGGCAAAGCTCGCAACGAAATCATGCTCACGCTCCACGGAAAGCTCAAGCTCGCGCACAGTCTGCGCCAGGCCCTCCGCCATCTGGTTGAAGTCTTCCGTGAGCTCGCCTATCTCATCGGACGAGCGGACAGGGACCCTCTCGCGGTAGTGCCCCTGCGCGATGCTGCGCGTCGCCCTTGAGAGGCTCCGTATCGGCGCAGTCGTCCAGCGCGCCAGGGCAAAGACAAGGACGCCGTTGATGGCCACCATGCCGAGCATCAGCCACCGGTAGATGCCGAACAGCTCCGCGCGCTCCGCGAACACCGCGCTGATGTCGCTTGCAGTCTCGATGGAGAGGGTAACGCCCAGCGGTTCAACGAGCTGAACGGTTTGCAGGTAATAGGCGTCGTCGCTTCGCGTTATCACGTAGTCGATGGAGTCGGTGGAGCCTTGCCCCAAGGCGATGGGCGAGCTTGCCTCCCCCGCATCCAGCAGACCCGGTCCTCCCGTGGCCGCAGCAGTCGACAACGGTTCAAAACCGGCTTGCGAGCCTCCTACCTGCACCACCCTCAACTGGAGTCGCTCACTCGAAAAGCGGGACACGAGGGATGCCGCGAGGCTTTGCGCGGAATCGGGCTGCCACTCCCCCAGCGACGAGACGGACACCTGGAGCGTATGGCGAAACAGGCGGGCTTCCTCAAGCGCGTTTGTCCGCTCGCGGTCCAGCGCCGCGTTGAAGGTGAGCATGATGAGGGCAAAGCCGCCCGCGCCGAAGACAAGAACCGTTATGAGAAGCGTGCTGAAGAACAGCTTCCAGGTCATCTTCATGTACGGCCGGCTCCCGGTTTGTCCTCGGCGGTTGCGCGCCCGCTTTTGCCGCCCTCCTGCTCGCCCTCAGCAGGCACGTCCAGGCGGTAGCCTACCTTGTAGACCGATACGATGTACGCTTCCCAGCCCAGCTTCTTGCGCAGGCGCTGGACGTGCAGGTCGACCGTCCGGCTGTCGCCCAGATAGTCGCTTCCCCACACCTTCTCGTAGATCTGGTCGCGGAACAGCGCAACACGGCGGTTGCGCGCAAACAAGAGCAGCAGGTCGTACTCCTTCTTGGTGAGCGAGACGGGCTGCCCATCGCGCGTGACCGTGCGCGAGTCGGTGTCGATGGTGACGCTGCCTAAGACGAGCCGGTTCTGGCTGAGGTGGTAGCGCCGCAGCACCGCCTCAACGCGCGCAAGCAGCTCCAGTATGTCAAAGGGTTTGACGAGGTAGTCATCCGCCCCGATCCGCAGCCCCTTCACGCGGTCGTTGACGCTGTTCTTCGCGGTGATGAAGATGACCGGTATCTCCAGGGGGCGGATGTAGTCCATGAGCCCGTAGCCGTCGATGCCAGGCAGCATGATGTCGAGCAGGATGAGGTCAAAGCGCCCCTCGTCTATCTGCCGTACCGCGTCCAGCCCGTCAAACGCGCAGGCGCAGCGGTACCCTGCGGAGGCCAGGCTCATGCGGATAAGGTCGGATATGGGCCGCTCATCCTCCACAATCCGGATATGGTTCACGCCATCACCTCAACTTGCTCATCACCGGTTCGCTGTGCTATCTCCATGATAGCGCTAAGTTGTATCCACGTTGTATCCCCACACCGTGTGTCGCCCGCTGCGCACCCTCTCGATGCATCGCCCGCTATCGCGTGCGACTGGACCCTGGGACAAGCCCAGGGTGACGAGCATAAAGCCAGGGTGACGGACTTCTTTTCGCCCGTCATTCCGGCTTTATGCCGGAATCCACCCGGCGGCGATAGCCGACGGACTCACTACGCACCGCGGAGCGGCGCAGCCGCTCTCGTGACACTACCCTGCCCTACGCGCCTGCTACAAGCAAGCCGTAGGTGATGGCATCGACGAGGGCGTCCCAGGAAGCCTCGATGACGTTGTCGCTCACGCCGATGGTGCCCCAGCTCGTGGCGCCGTCGCTCGTCTCTATCAGCACGCGCGTGACCGCGCCGGTACCAACGCTCTCGTCGAGGACGCGCACCTTGTAGTCGGTGAGTTCAAGGGTCTCAACCTGCGGATAGAAGCGCCCGATCGCCAGGCGCAACGCCGCGTCGAGCGCGTTGACGGGGCCGTTACCCTCGCCCGTCGCGACATAGCGCTCGCCGCCGACCATGAGCTTGATGGTCGCTTCGCTCATCACGCGCCCGTCCTCGCGCTTCTCGGCGATAACGCGGAAGGACTCGAGGGTAAAGCAGGAAAGCGCCTTGCCCTGCTCGGCGCGCAACAGCAACGAAAGCGACGCGTCCGCCACCTCGTAAGAGTAACCGCGCGCCTCACGTTGCTTGATGGTGTCGAGCAGGCTTTGGAGCCGCCGATCATCAGAGGGCAGCGCAACGCCCAACTCCCCGGCCTTAACGAGCAGCGACGCCTTGCCCGCAAGCTCGCTCATCACCACACGCGAGAAATTGCCCACAAGCGCGGGGTCGATGTGCTCATAGGCGTGCCGGTACCGCAGCGCGGCGCTCGCGTGGATGCCGCCCTTATGGGCAAAGGCGCTCGAGCCGACATAGGGCAGATGGGGGTCGGGGATGATGTTGAATATCTCCGCGACAAAGTGAGCCGTAGAGGTAAGCAGCGCCAACTGCTTGTCGCTCACTATCCTGTACCCCATCTTAAGCTGGAGATTCGCCAAAACCGCGAGCAAGTCGGCGTTGCCAACCCGCTCGCCGAAGCCGTTAATGGTGCCCTGCACCTGCGTGGCCCCGGCGCGGACAGCTTCCAGAGAGTTGGCCACGGCACAGCCTCCGTCGTTGTGCGCGTGTATGCCCACAACCGCGCCGACATCCCCGCGCACGAGAGCCTCGATGGTCATCGCGGTCATCTCAAACACCTCATGGGGCAGCGCGCCGCCATTCGTGTCGCAGAGCACAAGCGTCTCGGCGCCCGCCTCAGCCGCAACCAGCAGCACAGCCAGGGCGTAACCTGCGTCGTGCTTGTAGCCGTCGAAGAAGTGCTCCGCGTCAAAGAACACGCGCTTGCCCGCGTCCACAAGGTAGCGCACCGACTGATGGATCATCCGTAGGTTCTCATCCGCGCTCACGCCGAGGACCTCGGTCACCTGCAACTCCCAGGCCTTGCCAACGAGCGTGACCACAGAAGCGGGGCAGGCGGCAAGGGCGCGCAGGGCCCTGTCGTCGCTCGGCAAGGTGCCTTTGCGGGCCGTTGTGCCAAAGGCGCTGATGGTCGCCTGCTTGAGTTTGAGCGAGCGGGCCTGCTCGTAAAAGGCGCTGTCCGTTGGATTAGAGGCGGGGAAACCGCCCTCGATGTAAGCGACGCCGAGGGCATCGAGTCGCGCGGCTATGCGCAGCTTGTCCTCAACGGTAAGGCTGACGCCCTCGCGCTGCTCACCGTCGCGCAAGGTCGTATCGTACAGCGTTACCATCGGAGTTTAGACCCGGTCGAGCCAGGCCGCGTACTCGGGCGCCCTGTCGGCGACCACGTCGAAGAACCGCGTCTGGAGTTGTTGGGTAACCGGGCCGGGCTTGCCTATCGCACGCCCGTCAACCGAGTTGATGGGCGTCAGCTCCGCAGCCGTACCCGTAAAGAACACCTCGTCGGCCACATACAGATCGGTGCGCACGAGCGAGCGCTCCAGCACCGTATAGCCGAGGTCACGGGCTATCTGGATAACCGAGTTGCGCGTAAGCCCCTCGAGTATGCCGTCGGAGAGCGGTGGTGTCGAGATAACGCCATCGCGCACAACGAAGATGTTCTCGCCGGAACCCTCCGCCACATAACCCGACTCGTTGAGCAGGATGGCCTCGCCGTAGCCGTGGCTGACGGCCTCCATGTTGGCCAGGCCCGAGTTGAGATAGGACGCAGAGGACTTAACCGCGCCGGGGATGGCATTGATGCCGCGCTGGCGCCAGGAGCTGATGCCAACCGCGATGCCCTGCTCAAGCGCCGTCGCGCCAAGGTAGGCGTCCCAGGGCCACACGGCGATGGCGATGTCGATGGGCGCCGTACTCGGGTTCACGCCGACCGCACCGTAACCGCGGTAGGCGATAGGACGTATATAGCAGGACTCGAGCTCGTTTCTCCTGATGGTCTCAAGCGCGACCTCGGTAAGCTCCTCGGCGCTGTACGCCAGCGGCATCATGATGATGTGCGCCGAACGGACAAAACGCTCCATGTGGTCCTTGAGCCTGAACACCGCCGAGCCGTTCTCGGTCTTATAACAGCGTATGCCCTCAAACACCGCAGTCCCATAATGGAGTGCGTGCGACAGCACATGCGTTGTCGCGTCCGCCCAGGCGACGAATTCGCCATTCTTCCAGATATACTTCCCCTCTTTGATGTCTGCCATAAGGATTTCCTCCCGCTCAAACCGAATCTACTGGTCTGTTATTGTACGCTATCCGCGTCCCTCTCGTCGCCCGCGCCCTCCAGCGACTCTGGTTGCGGCTGCGGCCCCGGTGGCTCCAGTTGCCCCTGCTGGGGGCGGCGCGCGAGCCACGCATAGAGGAACATGCCCGCACCGACCGCGATCATGGGGAGGCTCAACATCATACCCATGGTTATCCAGTCGCTGCCGAACAGGTAGCCGATCTGGGAGTCGGGCTGGCGGACGAACTCGATGGCGATACGGAAGACCGCATAGCCCGTGAGGAAGACGCCGAAGTAAGCACCGCGCGGCAACGGTGGCCGCCGACGCGCGAGCAGGTAAAGCAGAAGGAGGAGGATGAGGCCCTCCAAAGCGGCCTCGTACAGCTGGGTGGGGTGACGCGGCAGCGCACCGCCGCCCGTCCTGTCGAAGATCACGCCCCAGGGCAGCGTCGTGGTGGCGCCCCACAACTCGCCGTTGATGAAGTTGGCCACACGCACAAGCCCCAGGCCTATCGGGGTGCAGATGGCCGCGATGTCGCCCATGGTGAGTATGGGGATACGGATCATGCGCGCCGCGATGATGAGCCCCACGGCAAAACCGATAAGCCCCCCGTGGAAGGACATACCGCCTTTGGAGAACGCGAATATCTCATCGGGATGCGCAAAATAGTAGCCGTCCCCGTAGAACAGCACGTAACCGAGCCGTCCTCCGAGCACCGTCCCCAGGATGCAGGCGATGACAACGGTGAGCAGGCCGTCGAGGCTCAGCCGTATCTCCCAGCGTTTGCTGATGCGCAGGGCGAGGACGGCGGCGAGAAGGAAGCCGAACATATAGCCCAACCCGTACCACCGCACGGCAAACGGGCCGATACTGAACGCAATCGGGTCAAGGCTGTGGTAGAGCGCATCGAGCATCAGACGTCGCGCTTCTCGTGGTAGTAGCCGGTGTCGATCTCCTCGATGGCTTCATCGACCGTCTTGATGTCGTCGAGCTGACGCTTGAAATACTCCAGCTGCGCCTTCAGCTCGGCGCTGCCCGTACGCAGCGGATGGACGATCTCGAGGCCCGGCTCGTAGTCCCCCACGATGAGACTCGCGGCGTAACTCAGGGCAGAGGGGTCGAGGAGGGGCGCTGCTGCTTTTTGGCTCTCGTCACCCGTCGGTTTGCCTGCCGCGCTATCCGCTGCGCTGCTTGGCGCGCTGTCTGCGGGGGCAACCTCGGCGTTGAGCTTCTGTTGTACCTTGCGTCGCATCTCCCGGGTCAGCTTGAGGGTCACACTCAGATGGATACCGCAACGCGAACAACGGAACTGCATAAGGGCAAGGTTCGGGGCGAGAAGGACCAGTTTTTCGTAATCATCAAAATCGAACTCGCGCACACCACACGCTGGACAAAGCAGTTCAAGCCGCATATTCACTCTCCTTTTTAACACATAATCTCCACAAATCCTTGTGGCGTCAGCGGGAACTGTCCACAAGCGTTTGTGTGTTCCTATTGTAGCGCACCCTGTCGGACGGAAGATGATATTTTTGGGTTTTCTGGACAGCGGTGGGGCAGTGGGGGACAGGGGGGGACGGGGCAAGTGTCCCATTTTGCCAAGGCAAAATGGGACACTTGC
>JAITEK010000114.1 GCA_031282085.1 Coriobacteriales bacterium | reverse complement strand
CTGCTCACCATCCCCGCCGGGCTTTCCATCAACGAGAAGATGCAGGTCATCGCCGCTGACTTTGTCACGCCGTTTGAGGGCTTATACGCGGTGGGCAACACGGCCGGAGACTTCTTCGCGCAGGATTATCCCACGATATTCCCCGGTCACAGCCATGGGCGCTGCATCACCTTCGGCAGGGTAGGTGGCGCGTACGCCGCGGGTATCCAGAGTATCGACGAGCTTTAAAGCCGAACATTTTGTTCGCGTGCCTTGAGCCAAACGGATAAGGCGCTGTTCAAAAGAAGGAAGGGGAACACTCTCCTTCCTTCTTTTGCGAGAGCATAAACGGGTATTGCAGGGGGACAACACGGTATGCTAAGATATGCTCATAAAGTGTAATTTTACACCTTTTGGAGCATTGTGGAAAAGAAGCAGTTCATAGCAATCTGCGATAGCAGGCTCAAGCTCGTCAGGGTCGAGCATGGGCTCAGTCAAGAGCACATGGCCCTGATACTGGGACTTTCCAAAAAAACACTGGTCGATATAGAGAAAGAGCGGCGCTCCCTTGGATGGTCGGGCAGCGTTACGCTCTGTTTTCTGTTCCAGGACAGCGAGGTGCTGGCCGGAACATTCGGAGGCAACCCTACTGACATGGTTATGGCCCTTGCCTTTGACGCTTCCCGGCGTCCCAGCTATCCCAAAACCCTGGGCAGCAGGGTCTGGTGGACAACGATTGAGGAGAATGAGGATTATGTGATCCAGCAGAATAACATCTCACAGCATTACCGGCTTCTCACGCATGACAACCGGCGCATCGCGTCATCATTCCAGATAGACGACCTGATGCCCATCTTCAACAACTCCGGTAGGAAGTGATTACTATGTTTGAAGCTCTGTTCGATACCCTCATGTTTATCGCCGCGATTGTCATCATCGTCGTACTGGTGAATCTCAGCAGTAGCCTCGCCAAGGTAAAGGAACAAACGACCTATCTCACGCAAATGCTCCCCTGGATCCAGGCGCAGCTGGGACTCAACGACAGAGGCGCACCGCCACAGGTGCAGCCCACGCCGCAGCCGGTGCAACCGCAGCAGCGGCAGTACCAACCACAACCTCAGTACCAGGCGCAATTTGCACCACAGCCACAACCCACCTATCGGCCCCAGCCGCAGCCACAGCCGCAGCCACAGCCGCAGCAACAGGCGCCCACCCAAGCACCACCACCTCCACACTATCATCAACCTCAACCCGCCGTCGCGCCAGCAGCGGCAGCGGCAACGCCAGCGGCAACAGCGCCGGCAAACAGCGGAGCGCCGCAGGCGCACTCCGTCGAGAACCTCTTCGGACGGAACATCCTTGGCATAGTCGCTTCCGTGCTGGTATTCCTGGGGCTCGTCTTCCTCGGATTCCTCGTTGTGCCCTTCTTCTCAGAGAGCATCAAAATAACCCTGATGTTCCTGCTCAGCGCCCTGCTTACCGCCGGCGGCTTCCTTCTCAACAGGCGTTACTCCAACAACTTCACCCAGGCGCTGCTCGGCACCGGCTGCGGGGCGTTCTTCATCTCCATCATGATCACGCACCTCTACTTCCACGCGCTCAGCGAGATTCCCGCCTTTGCGCTGCTGCTCGTCTGGATAGCGGCCTCGCTGCTGATAACCCGCCAGTCCCAGTCGATGCTGGTAGGCGTCATCACGCACGCGGGCATGATCTTCTCGGTGTGCGCGGGCTACCTCGCCGGCCTGGACGATTCACGCCTCCTGGTGCTCATCCTCTACCAACTGCTCTCCACGATCCTCATCGCGGGCGGCAACATATTCTGCTGCCGCAAGATGTACCGCTTCGGGCTTTTCGCCTCACTCTCGCTCACCATCTTCGCCAGCTCTGTTATGTGGATGAGGTTCTTCGCGCCGGCGGGCGGCTTTGAGTCGCAGCTGCCTCCTCTCGTCATCGCCGCGGCCTTCCTCGTTCAGTTCCTTGGCAGCAGCTTCCTTGCCTACCTTCTGTTCGTATCATGCGTCCGCGTAAAGGACAGCGCAGCCAGGGTCCTTCTCCAGGTTCTCAACACCCTGCTCTGGGGCGCGGCTTTGTTCCTCAACGTCACCCTGCTCACCATCCAACTCTACACAACATTCAACGGCGTCAGCGTCAACGCCCTCTCCCTTTACGCACCGCTCCCCTGGGCGCTCGTCGTAACGCTGCTGGTGCTTACGCTTGTTTCCCTGACCCTCATACTCCTTCGCAAACGGATGGCCTTTGACCAGATGATGGAAAGCGTAACGGTGCTGCTTTTGGCGGCGGCAGGCGCAGGACTCCTCCTGTATCACCTGATCTTCCATTATTGGTGGGACGCAGCCGGCCCTTCCCTCAGTTACCTCATCGTACTCGCCGTGCTGCTCATGGGCGCAAAACGCCTCAGCGGCAATCGCGCCTTTGTCATCGCGGCCCGCATAGTCCTGGGTGCAGATGGTCTGTTCATGCTCCTCGGCGGCTTTGCGGAGCTCACGGACTTTGCGACTTTCTGGCTTTCAATCGCCTACCTGCTCGTAGCGCTGGCCTTGGTTTGGCTGAGCTACCGAGACCTCAGCCCTCAGTCGCGCTCGCGCTACCGCACCTTGGTCAAGCTGCTTTTGGTGATCGCGTTCCAGGTCTCACTTGCCGACATCCTGCTTGCTCCCAACCTGCTCCTCCTGCAGCAGACCTACACACCCGCGCTGCTTTTCCTGCTCTGCTCCGCGCTGCTTCTTATCATGCTGGTCCTCAAGAAAGACCAGCCCCCTCTGTTCTTCAGGATAAACGAGTTCGTCGTCATATTGCTCGCCTCCTTTGAGATCGCGCTCAGCAACACCCTGCTGGTCAGCACCCTGCTCAACGTCCTTGCCGCGCTTGTCTGCTTCACCATCCTGCTTGAGCGCATACGCAGACTTGCCCAAACCGCGGCGTTGGCGGCGCGCAACCCCGCGCTGCCCCGCCCCCGCTCAAACATCGAGATACTCAGCGCCTTGGCCATCACGGCGCTTTTCCTGGCGCTCATCGGCAACCTGACAGATTGGTTTGAGCATGCCTATTCGCTCAGCCTTGCCGCCATGTCCATCGCTTTGGTAATCGTCATCCTGGGATTCTGGTCCCGCTGTAAGGCGCTGCGGCTTTACGGCCTTGTCCTTGTGCTGTTGAGCGTCTTAAAGCTGGTCACCTACGACATCCGCGACCTGGATTCCCTCATGAGGGTGGTTGCCTTCATCGGCGGAGGCATCATCTGCTTCGGCTTCAGCGCCTTGTATAACTTCGCCGTCAAGCGTTTTGAGTTGGATTCCGCGCCAGCAGGAGCCCCGCTTGCGCAGGGGGCGCCGCTTGCGCAGACGCCACTACCCCCACAGGGGACGGCGTTTACGCAGGTATCGCCACCTCCACAAGGCGCACCGCTTACACAGGCGCCGCCACCGCCACAAACATCAATGGCACAACAGGCGTCCCAACAGACACCTCAACAAGCGCCCCAACAAACGCCGTCGCAAACACCTCGGCGTCAGTAGTGTACTTTTACGGTGTCGCCTGTTGATATCTTCCCGTAGAGCGTTCTCGCTGCAGCAAGCGGCATGTTGACGCAGCCGTGCGAGCCATGGCTCGTGTACCAGTCGCCGCCGAAGCGCGATTGCCAGGTCGCATCGTGAAAACCGACGCCGCTGCTGGTGAACGGCATCCAGTAGGTCACGGGAGACGCATAGCCCGGCCCCCTGAGCACCGCCGGACTCTGTTTGCCTATGATGCGGAAGGTACCCGTGGGAGTCTTCATCGAGGGCGCGCCGGTGACGATGTCCGTCTCAAGGATAAGCTCTCCGTTCTTCACGTAGATCATCTTCTGCGTCGTGAGGTTCACGTCGGCATAGGTGCCCGCGTAGCCCGTGTAGGTTGTGGGTGTGAAGCGGAACTTCTGCGCCGTCTTGGTAATCGCCGTGACGGCAAAGACGTTCGCCTTGTTGTAATTGCCCTCCCCGCTGACCGAAAGGTACATGCCCGTAGCAGAGCGGAGGTAGAACCAGCCATCACCGCTCGGCACCATTTGCCATTTCTGCCAGTTGACGCCCGTCTTGTCCCATGCCAGCACATTGGTACCGTCCTTGGTCCCTCCCCCGCTGATGTCGAGGACCTTCTGAGAGCGTGCATTGGCTATGGTGTAGTACCCACCCGACCCTCGTTCCAGCTTCCATATCTGGGCAGCCGACGAGTTGGGCTTATACATCTGCACATTGGTACCCCGTTCGACATTTCCTCCGTTGAGGTCGAGCGCAAAACCACTCGCAGACTTAATGACGTAGTAGCCCGGGCTTACGGGTGGGGTCGACTGGAACCTGAACGACTGACTCGCCGTGTTGTTCTGCGCGGCAAGTCCGATAAGGGTCTTACCGGCATTCAGCGTCATAGCCTCATTGGTTGAGAGGTTGACGAGCCGCACGCCGCCAAAGGTCCAACTGGCAACCCACTGTTGCGCTGCGGTCGGCTTGCCGTCAGACCCCGCCGCCTGATAAACGCCGTCCTTGCCCGCGGTAAGGTACAGCCCACTCTGCAACGAGCTGAAGGTATAGGTGGAGGTTGCCGTCCGCTTGATCTGGAACTTCTGGTTCAGGCCCCCATTCGCCTTATAGACAATGGCGGGAGCGCCCTCCTTATAACTCGAGCCCTGAATATCAACGAGCTTGGACGTGGCTGCGTAAGAGGACATGGTGAAGATGCCCTCACTCAGAGGATTCGCCGCCGGCGCCGTGAGCTTGAACCGCTGAGTCTTGCTCGTGCTCGGATAATAGAGCCGGAGCTTTGTCCCGGCACTCGCACGCGAACTCGCTGCATCCAAAGCAAGACCACAGCTCATCGCGATGAAGCTATAGGTTCCGTCCCCGTTATCAGTAATGGCCCATCGCTGATTGGCGCCGCCGTTGTTCTGCCACTGTATAATCGGCGTTGTCGCAACCACCTGATTGCCCGTAATATCCATCAGCTTGCCGGAACTCAAGGGGCGAATGAAGTAGAAGCCGCCCGCTTGCCACCTGACATCAAAAAGCTGAGTCGCTGTGTTCTTGGGAGAGGCCAGTTGCAGTTGCAGCCCATTAGCATCCCCTGCCCCCGCGACCTCAACCGAAAGCGGAGTGGAGAGACTCGAGCTCAGCGCATATACTCCGCTGGCTACCGTCTGCTCGGATTCTACCTTGGGGTTAACCGGCACAAAATAGAACTTCTGAGCCTTTGTAGTGTTTTTTGCCCATATCTGTACCTTGGTATCGTTGGCGTCTTTGCCGCCGTACACATCGAGCATGAAATTGCCCGGCAGAGCGCTACCAACCGTATAGACCGCGTCTCCACGCGTGTCGAGGGACTGCGAGAGCACCCATTTCTGGTTGGCGTGTCCATTCGCCTTATACTGGATGACCCGTGTGCCGCTCTTGGCTTGAGCGCCATAAACATCAAGCACCTGTCCTGAGTTCACGCTTTTTATCGTGTAGTAACCATCCTCGTCGTAACTTACGTCAAAGAGTTGGTTCAGCCCGTTGTTCGAGCGATATACCAGGACATCCGCTCCCAAAGCCTTGGAGGCGCCGCGGACATCGAGCACGCGGATGTCTGAGCTCGCCGGGCGGATACGGTAGCGTCCCGCGGGAAGCGGCGTGTCTTTGGCCGTTGATTCCTGGGGCGATAGTTCCGTTGACGCCAGCTCATCAGAAGGGGGTTCCTCCGTCTCTGAGAGAGAGGGGACTGTCTCGTCCGAGTCCGCGATAACGCCTTCGGCGCCGTCCTCAACAGCGCCTTCGGCGCCGTCCTCAACAGCGTCTTCGGCGCCATCCTCAACACCGTCCTCGGCACCGCCCCCAGTCGCATCCTCAACAGCATCCTCAACCGTGCCTTCAGCAGTATCCCCGGGTGGGTTTGCCTCGGCGTCCAGAGGAGCTTCCCCCTCGCCGGACGGCTCATCCTGCCCCGCTATGGGCGCAGCTGGCGCAAAGGCAGGAGCTTCTGCGTAGCCGAACGAGGCTGGCAGCAATAAAAGCATCGTAAGCGCGACGGCCAAAATAGCCCTCAGAGTCTTTCCCTTGTTCATAGTAAGTACCCTTCTCATGTCGACGCCCTACCTGAAAAAGTGTATCAGAAAACAAAACCTCAGACCTTCAGACAGCCACTACCCAACAATTCCTCCAACTCGGCCCGGAGCCGTGGCGAGGCCGCATCAACCGTCGTCGGTAGCTCGGCGCGTAGTTTCCGCCCGTCGGATTGCGCCAGGAACAGGATTACCGGAGCCACACCGGGACAGTTGCGAAGCGCCCGCGAAAGGCCGTCGCTTACCTGCTGGTTGAAGCGTTCGGATCGGACGTGCAACTCCAGCGCCCGCGGAGCGGCAGGGGCCTCCTGCAACTCGCTCATATCAAGGCGCTTCACCTCGTTCACCAGTATCTGTTGCCCGCGATCCGTCGACTCGTAGCGGCAGCGCACGCGCACGATGGCATCGTGTCCGTCCTCGTCTGTCTCAAGCGCCCGGCCGCTTTCCGCAAAGTAGCGGGGGAAGATGATCGCGTCGATGGAGCCTTCCATATCCTCAAGCGTGAACTTGGCCATGCGCTCGCCCTTTTTCGAGACCATCGGCGTGAGATTGCTGACCATACCGGCGAGGCTGATGACCTTGTTCTGCGGGACCTTCTCCGGGCCCAGCTCCTCATCACCCTCGTCACCGCCCATGTCCTCATCGTCATCGGAGCGCGCGAATACACTGAGCGAGTAGTCGCTGTTCTTCCTGAGTACCTCGGCGTAGGGGCTCAAGGGGTGGTCGGAGACGTATATCTTGAGTATCTCGCGCTCAAACCCGAGCTTGGTGCGCCGCTCCCACTCAACGCCGTCCGGCTCGGGGATGGCCTCCTCAAAACCGGAGTCGACGCCGCTTTCCTCAAACATGTCAAAGAGCGACACCTGCCCGTCCGCCTTGTCGCGATGGCGCTTGGCGGCCACCTCCATGAGGTTGTCCTCCTCCAAGAAACGCATCATCTGCCTGCGGGTATAGCCGGTTGAGTCAAAGGCGCCCGCCTTGATGAGCGACTCGACGGTCCGCTTGTTGCACAACGTGTTGTTGATGCGGAAGACAAAATCGTGCAGCGAGGTAAACGGGCCGTTCCGCTCGCGCTCCGCTCGTATCTGGTCGGCGGCTCCCTCACCCACGCCGCGGATGCCTGCCAGGCCGAAGCGTATGCCCTCTTTGAGCGGGGTGAATTCGCGCCCGGAGGAGTTCACGTCGGGCGGCAGCACGTCGATGCCGCCCTGCTTGCAGGCCGCTATGTACTGGATGAGTCGGTCGGCCTTGCCCACAAAGCTCGAGAGCACGGCCGCCATGTATTCTGTGGGATAGTAGGCCTTTATCCAGGCCGTCTGCATGACGAGGATGGCGTAGGCCGCCGAGTGGGATTTGTTGAAGGCGTACTCCGCGAACTTCTCAACGTCGTCCCAGATAGACTGCGCGAGGTCGCGCCTGAAGCCGTTGCGCTCCGCCCCACCGAGCCAATGCTCCTTCATCGTCTCATGCGTGCCGTCGGCCCAGTCCATGGGCTTCTTCGTCATGAGGTCGATGTCCTTTTTGGCCATGGCCTTGCGGATACGGTCGCTCTCACCAGCCGTGAAGCCGCTCATCCGCATGGAGATGCGCATGACCTGCTCTTGGTAGACGATGGCGCCATAGGTCTCCTCAAGCACCTCTTTGAGCCGGTCGTCGTAGTAGCTTATCTTGCGCTTGCCAGCCTTGCGGGCGACGAAGTCATCGACCATGCCCGAGTTGAGCGGGCCGGGGCGGAACAGCGCGATAGCGGCGACGATGTCGGAATACCGGTCGACGCGCATCTGCCGGATAAGCGCCGTCATGCCCGAGCTCTCCACCTGGAAGACGCCCGCGGTGCTGCCGCGCACCAGCAGGTCAAAGACCTTGGGGTCGTCAAACGGGATGGCGTCGAGATCTATGTCAACACCGTGGTTGCGCTTCACGTACTCACAGGCCTTCTGCAGGACGTTGAGGGTGCGCAGACCCAAAAAGTCCATCTTGAGCAGGCCCAGTTCCGCGTTGTGCGTGCCGTCGTACTGCGTGATGATGACGCCGCCCTTGGTGTCGTACTTCACGGGGACGTGGTCGTCGACCGGGTCGCGGCAGATGATGACCGCGCTGGCGTGTATGCCCTCGCCGCGTATCGTATCCTCAAGGGAGAGCGCCGCGTCGATGATCTTCTTCGCGTCCGCGTTCTCGCGATACTCCTGGATAAGGTCGGGGTTGCGGTCGGCGTTCTTCTTCTCACTCTCATGGATACCCAGCGCGCCTTTGAGCGTGGCGCCCGGGCCGAAGGGTATCTTCTTTGAGATATTCGCGCCGATGAAGATGGGGTAATCGAACACACGAGTCGCGTCGACAACCGCCTGCTTGGCCTTCATCTTGCCAAAGGTGATAACGTGGGCGACCTTCTCGGTGCCATACAGCTCGCGCAGGTGCTCGATGACCTTGAAGCGCCCGTCTTCGTCGAAGTCGATGTCAATATCGGGCATCTCGGTACGCTCCGGCGAGAGGAAGCGCTCAAACAGCAGGCCGTTCTCCAGCGGGTCGAGGCTTGTGATGCCAAGCGCGTAGCTGATGATGGAACCAGCGGCACTGCCGCGCCCGGGGCCCACGCCCACGCCGTTTTGCTTGGCCCACCGCGTGAACTCCTGCACAACGAGAAAGTACGCCGGGAAGCCCTTGTCACAGATAACCTTATACTCCTGCTCAAAACGCTCAACGACCTCGGGGGGCAGAGGCTCGCCGTACAGCTTCTTGAGGCCCGCCTCGGTCTCCTTGCGCAGCATGCTCTCGTTGTTCTCGCCCTCCGGCAGCGGGATACTCGGCAGGATGATGTCGCGCGAGAGCTTGACCTCGCACTTCTCGGCGATCTCGAGCGTGGTGCTGCAGGCCTCGGGGAAGTGCTTGAGGGCCTCGCGCATCTCCTGCTCGCTTTTCATATAGAACTGGTCGTTGGAGAAACGCATGCGGTCGGTGTCGTCGAACTTGGAGCCTGTCCCGATGCAGAGCATGATGTCCTGCATGGCAGAATCCTCCTGCCGCAGGTAATGCATGTCGTTTGCAGCAACCGTCTTGAGGCCGAGCTCCTGGGCCAGCTCGTTGAGCTGGACGTTGAGCTGATGTTGAGAGACGCCCTCGCGCAGTTGCATCCCCTGGTCTTGCATCTCGATGTAGAAGTCGCCCGGGGCAAAGATGCCCGCAAACCGCTCGGCCCACAGAAGCGCATCCTCGCGTTGGTTGTTGAGCAGCATCTTGGGGACGATGCCGAGCAGACAGGCCGAGGTGGCGATAAGCCCGTCGGCGTGCTGCTGCAACGACTCAAAGGTGACCCGCGGCTTGTAGTAAAACCCGTCCACCGCCGCAGACGAAACGATCTTAACGAGGTTGTGATAGCCCTGCGGGTTCTTGGCGAGCAGTATCATGTGGTAGAGTTCGGGCTTGCGGTCACGCCGCAGCTCGCTGTCCGGTGTGAAGTATATCTCGCAGCCGATAATGGGCTTAATCCCTGCCTTGGCGCAGGCGTTGGAGAAGGCGGGCACTCCGTACATATAGCCGTGATCGGTGATGGCGATGGCCGGCATCTCGAATTCCGCGGCGCGGCGCGCCATAGCCTCGACCTTGGTTGCGCCGTCGAGCAGCGAATATTCAGTATGGTTGTGCAGATGTACGAATCCCATGTTCTTTGGTGCTTCTCCTTCTCAAAATCAGACATAAAGGGGACGGTTCATTTATGTCCTGTCTATGACGGCTCGGTACCCGCCCGCACCGTGATTAAGGCATTTAGACACCCGGGCTATGGTCGTCGCCGAAGCCCCCGTCTTCTTCTCGATTGTGGCATAAGATTCACCGTCGTCGAGCATGAATGCGACGGTGAGCCGTTGCGCCATCTCATGGACCTCACGAATAGTACAGAGGTCCTCCATGAGAGCCTCAACCTGCTTGGGATCCCTGGGTTCGGCAAAAGCCTGATATAGCCGCTGCAACTCCGCGTCCGAGGCACGTTTTGTGCCCGTCATAACGCCTCCTTCAAAGCCGGATAATCCTCACCCATTGTAGCGCAACCCAGCCCCCTCGTGTGTCGCATCGGGCGACGGAACCACGCAATCGTGCGGCAGGCGTGTGTCGCGATTCGTGTGTCGCGCGCTACGCACGCTCTTGATGCGTCGCCCGCTATCGCGTGCGACTGGACCCTGGCATAAAGCCAGGGTGACGAACTCCTTTTCGCCCGTCAGTCTCGGGTTTGTCCCGGAATCCACCCAGACGCGATAGCGGCTGGACTCGCTAAACACCGCGGGGTTAGACAGGCTCGGTTTGGGCATATTTGATGTGTTTTACCCAGTATTCCTCGTATGAGCTTATGCCGAGTTGGTGCATGGTCGTGGCGTGCAGGGCGCCTATGTAGCGCAGGTGCCACGGCTCCGACATATATCCGGTGATGGCCTCGTTCTCGGGAGCGTAGCGGATGATGAAGCCGTATTCGTGGGCATGCTGCGCGAGCCAGGCCATCTCAGCCGCCGGCGGTTCCTCAACATTGTTTATGTCTACGGCAAGCCCGGTCTGGTGCTCGCTGAACCCTGCGCGGGCGCTGAAGCG
>JAITEK010000105.1 GCA_031282085.1 Coriobacteriales bacterium | reverse complement strand
CGTGCACCTTGACAACCATTGGTTGTCAAGGTGCACGTCCCCCTGGCAACCCCGTCCCCCTGTCCCGGACCCGCTCCACACAGAGAGAAAGGAAAACGATGCCGACAACCTCGATAGTGCTGGCGAGCGACCACGCCGGGTTTGAGCAGAAGCAGCAGCTGGCTGCCTGGCTTGTGCAGGAGGGCTTTGAGGTGCGCGATCTCGGGCCTGCCAGCGACGCGCGCGTGGACTACCCGGATTACGCAGCCCGTGTTGCCCGCGAGGTCGCCTCGGGTGCAGCGGAGCGCGGTGTGCTCGTCTGCGGAACGGGCATCGGCATGGCGATAGCCGCCAACAAGATACCCGGCGTCCGCGCCGCCAACATCACCAGCCCGCAGTTCGCCGCGTTGGCGCGCGAACACAACGACGCCAACGTCATTGCGCTCTCCGGCCGCTTCGTCAGCTTGGAGACCAACAAGCAGATACTCACCAGCTTCCTCTCCACCCCCTTCGGCGAAGGCCGCCACGCCGACCGCGTCGCCAAGATAAGCGCCCTGGAGCAGTAAAAGCGCTCGTCATCCCGGCTTTATGCCAGAATCCACCCGGCGGCAGCCGCCGTCGGGTTGTCAGGGGGACGGGGCAACTGTCCCACCTGGTGAGGTTGTTGTCGTATCGAGAACGTGTCATCGTGTGGGACAGTTGCCCCGTCCCCCTGTCCCAGTGAGATTGTAGTCCTCAAACTCGGCTCAGGTGGTGTACTATACATCACGGTGCGATTGGAGCACTCTCCCCATCACAAAGACCACGTGTAGAAAGGCTGTCGATGACCCTCAATCATCTTGTGACCCAGGACCCGGCAGTAGCCGCCATCATCAAGAGCGAGCTCAGGCGCCAACAAAGCCAGATAGAACTTATCGCCTCGGAGAACTTCACCTCAACAGCGGTGCTCGAGGCGGTTGGCAGCGTTTTAACCAACAAGTACGCGGAGGGCTACCCCGGCAAGCGTTATTACGGCGGCTGTCACGTTGTCGACGAGGTTGAGTCGCTTGCCATCGAGCGGGTCTGCGAGTTGTACGGGGCGCGCTTCGCCAACGTGCAGCCGCACAGCGGGGCGAGCGCCAATCTGGCCGCCTACCTGGCCATCGTCAAACCCGGCGACACCGTCCTCGGCATGAGCCTCGCGCACGGCGGGCACCTCACGCACGGCTCGCCGGTCAACTTCAGCGGCCTCATCTATAACATGGTGGAATACGGCGTGGACCCCACAACCGAGTACATCGATATGGATGAGGTCGAGCGCCTTGCGAAGCATTACCGCCCCCGGATGATAATCGCCGGGGCAAGCGCCTACCCGCGTATCATCGACTTCGAGCGGTTCTCAAGCATTGCCAAAGAGGTCGGCGCAGCACTCATGGTGGACATCGCCCATATCGCCGGCCTTATCGCCGGGGGCGCTCATCCCAGCCCCATGCCCTACGCCGACGTAGTCACCTCCACCTCGCACAAGACGCTACGCGGCCCGCGCGGAGGCTTCATCCTCACCAACGACGAGGAGTTAGCTGCTCTCATCAACAAGGCCATCTTCCCCGGTCTGCAGGGAGGGCCGCTTCAGCACGTTATCGCGGGTAAGGCCGTCGCGTTCGGCGAGGCGCTCAGGCCGCAGTTCAAGGACTACGCGCGCCAGGTTGTCGTGAACATGAGCGCGATGGGGGAGGCCATGGTCGAGGGCGGCCTGCGTCTCGTCTCGGGCGGCACGGACAACCATCTTGCGCTCGTCGACCTCACCGCTGCCGACGTCACCGGCAAAGGCGCGGAGAACATCCTTGAGCAGGTGGGCATCACCGTCAACAAGAACACCATCCCCAACGAGACCCGCTCCCCGTTTGTGACCAGCGGTATCCGCGTAGGAAGCGCCGCGATAACCACGCGCGGCTTCAGCGAGGAGGCGGCGCGCGAGGTGGGCCGGCTCATCGCGCTCGTGATATTCGGGCACAACGACGAGGCGGTGCTGGCAAAGGCAAAAGGCGCGGTGGCGGAACTTCTGGCCGCCTACCCGCTGTACCCGGAACTCTAGGGAGAGACTGGCATGACTGACAAAACCCTGGCGGCAGACGCCCGCCCCACGAACCCGACGTACCCCGAGGGTATGGTAACGGTCATCGACCACCCGATGGTCCAGCACAAGCTCACCATCCTGCGCGACGAGAAAACGGGCCCGAAGCAGTTCCGCGAGCTGGTAAAAGAGCTCGCGATCTTTGAGGGCTACGAGGCGACCCGCCACTTCCAGCTCGAGTCCGTTACCGTAAAAACGCCCATCCGTGAGACAACCGCCTACACGCTCAAAGGCCGCAAAGTCGCCATCGTACCGATACTGCGGGCGGGCCTGGGGATGGTTGAAGGTATCCTTGAGCTCATCCCGGCCGCACGCGTCGGCCATGTCGGCCTGTACCGCGACCCCGAGACCCACCAGCCGGTTGAATACTACTGCAAGCTGCCCGAGGACATCGGCGCGCGTGAGGTCCTCATCGTCGACCCGATGCTCGCCACCGGCGGCTCGGCTTCGGCGGCCATAGAGTTCCTCAAGGCGGAGGGCGTCTCCTCCGAGAGCATCCGGCTGCTGGTCATCCTCGCCGCGCCCGAGGGCATCCAGGCCGTTGTCGAGACGGATCCCCAGGTGCACATCTACACCTGCGCCATCGATGAGCGCCTGGACGACCACGCCTACATCGTCCCCGGCCTCGGCGACGCCGGCGACCGCATCTTCGGCACCAAGTAGCCGTTCATGTCTGCCGCTGCGCACAACTCAACACACGGCCCCGCCGATACGCGCCCGGGGTGGGATCAGTATTTTATGGAGATCGCCCAGCAGGTTGCGCGGCGTACGACCTGTCGCAGGCGGGCTGTTGGCGCGGTCCTCGTCAAAGGCAAACGCATACTCGCGACCGGCTATAACGGCGTGCCGCAGGGCATCGAACACTGCCTGGACCGCGGCTGTCTGCGCGAGCAGCTTGGCATACCGAGCGGCCAACAGCACGAGCTTTGCCGCGGCTTGCACGCCGAGCAAAACGCTATCATTCAAGCCGCCAAACATGGCATCAGCATAGACGGAGCCACAATCTACTGCACCACCCAACCCTGCATCATCTGTGCCAAGATGCTCATCAATGCCGGCATTTGTGAGATCGTCTTTGAGCAGTCCTATCCCGACGAGTTAACCGAGGGCATGCTCGCCGAAAGCGGCGTAACCACCCGCCGCTATGCAGCAGGCGCCTGATCCGTTGCCCGTGCGGTGCCCCTTTTACCTCAAATCGCGCTACGAATTTCGATATTTAACATTTTCATGTCAAAGAACGCGGGTCCTTCTGGTATCATTCTCACGTCAAGAATAGAGCTTTAGTAAAGGTTGTTGGAAGAAAGGTTTTGGCTTGGTGATTCTGGCGGGTGTGTGTGGCGTTTTGGCCGGCGTGCTGGGCTTCATCCCTTTCTTTGTGTTGACGGGAACCGTTCGGAGGAGATTTGCCGAGGAAGGTATCAAGGCATTTCGGATTGCCTTGCTCGTGCCGCTGGTCTCCTTTGTCCCCATGGCCGCCGCGATAGCGATTTGTGGCTTTGTGGCTCCGTCATATCTTTTGGTTTTTGCGGTGGCATGCTTGGTCGTCTTTCTTTTGGCGACGATAGTGTATACTGCCGTGCGTGCAAGACAACAGATGAGATGATAAGGAATAGGGAAGGGACTGTACGTGAATCCTTTTGAGCATTTACCAGCAGAGATA
>JAITEK010000158.1 GCA_031282085.1 Coriobacteriales bacterium | reverse complement strand
TCTTTGACCTTTTGCGCCACAAAGCGTGTGTCGCGCAGCTCGTCGCTTGTCCCACGTGCGTCTACGGCAAGCGTTCCCGTTGCGGCGATATGCTCCTCCCAGGGCAACGCTCGCACCTGAGCATAGAGTTGTTCGGCGTCGTTAGCGTCCACACGCGCCAGGATGAGCAGCACCCGGCTTGCCACCGACAGATGCAGCAGCGCCCGATACGCGTCGACAAGTGTCCCGAAGAAGGCCACGCCCGAGTTGAGGGGACGGATCTTGAGGCGGCTGGGTGGGGTGGAGCTGCTGCCCCATCGAATGGAGCCTCCGCTTTGCGGGGTTTTGTGAGTCCGACGGCTATCGCCGTCGGGTGGATTCTGGGACAAGCCCAGAATGACGGGCGGAGGGTTGTCGGGGTCGGGTGGATTCTGAAGGTTGTCAGGGGGACGTGCACCTTGACAACCTTGTGCGAGCGCGGTGAGTTCTTGCGCCAGTACCTTCTCAACACCTTTTGAGCAGGTCGCGAAAAACTCGTAGGTCGTCTCGTGGGGCGCCATCAGCCGGTGAAGCCCTCAACCACCCAGGTGCCGGATTTTGCGTCCTTGTGCATGGTGATGAGGCCAAGATCCTGCGCTTCCTCGAGCAGTCGCGTGAAGGAGCGGTAACCGTGGTATTGCTCGTTGAACTGCGGGGCTTTGCGGCGGATGGTGTCTTTGATGAGCGAGGAGTGCATGGTGGGCGCGTTCTCGCGTTGCAGCGCCTCGATGGTCTCAAACAGCAGCTCATAGGCCCGGCGCTTCTCTTGGGGGAGGCTGTCCGGGATGACGGGCGCGTCGGCGGCCATGCCGATGTCCTCGTAGAAGATGAACTCATCGCAGTTGGCGGACAAAAGTTCGCTGGTGGAGTCGTACATGCCCACGCCAATGACGGTTTTGCCATTCTCCTTGAGTTTGGAGACGAGCGGAGTGAAGTCGCTGTCGCCGGAGACGATGACGAAGGTGTCGATGTAGTCCTTGGTGTGGCAGAGTTCGATTGCATCGACCGCCAGGCGGATGTCGGCGGAGTTTTTGCCGGTGCGGGGGCGGTCGGGGATCTCGGTGAGCTCGATGCCCAGCGCGTGCAAGTCGCCCACTACGCCGGAGAAGCGCTGCCAGTCGGAGTAGGCGCGTTTAGCGGTGATGCGGCCTTTCTCCACCAGGCGTTCGAGGATCTTGCCGATGTCGGGCGTGGAGGCGGGTATGCGCTTGCCGCCGCCTTTAGGCGTGGCGCCGAGCGCAAGGTTCTCGTAGTCGATGAAGACGGCGAGTGAGTGTTCGTATTCTGGCATGATATGCCTGCTTTCTTTGGGTTTACCTGGGGTTTTCCTTGGGTTGCCTGGGGTTGCCTTCGGGCCGATTGGGGTTGATTGGGGTTGGCTCGCCTAGTTGACGAGCGTGTAGACCTCGATGACCGGCGGGGCCGCCTGGAAGGGCGCAAGCGCCGGCAGGGCCTTGTTGAAGTGCGCGCTGGCGTTGTGCGCGTCGATTGCCGCCTGGTCTTTCCACTGCTCAAAGACCGTGAGGATGGCGGGGTTCTCAACGCTTTGGAAAAGCTGGTAGCTGATGTTGCCCGGCTCTTTGCGCGTCTCCGTGATCAGCTCGTCGAGGATTGCGAGCACTTCTTCGGCGCTACCGTCTTTGATCGTGAACTTGGCGTATATCTGATACATGAGGTATCTCCCTATCTTGCTGTTGGTTTTTGCTTTCCTTTGTTGCTCCGTTGCCGCATATCGCCACGCACCGGGCACACCGGGTATCCATTATACGGGAAGTGGTGGATTGTGTGTCGCGCTACGCGCTCTTAGTTCGACGAGAAGAAGCCGCTCATGGAGGGGGGTTTGTCGTCGCCGTCGGAGTGGTGGTGATGGGGGTGGTTGCAGTTGGGATCGTCGCAGTCCTCATCGTCGTAGTCGTAATCGTAGTCGTCATAGTTGTCGCCCGCACGCTCGTAGACGTCCATCGCCCGTTGGGCAAGCTCCCAGTTGAGCCCGTGCTGGGCACAGCGCACCTCATCATAGTAGATGAGGGCCAGCGCATGGATGCCCTTCGGCCCGCCGCCGACAAGCACCAGCAGGTCATAGAGCTGATGGGCGGTCTCAAGACCGGGCAGGGCCAGCTCCAACTCGTCAGCCGCCTCAAGGGCGCTGGCCAGGTCGTTGAAGAACAGGCGCAGCATCGGGCCGGAGGAGAAGTCCTCGCTGAGCACCTTTTTGCCAAAGACCCGGCTTACCTCCGAGGCGGCGGCACTTTGGCTGACGACTTCAAAGATGTGCTCATCGGCCACGCCGGAGACCTTTGCGAAGGTGATGGCCTCGATGACTCCCATGAGGGCGCCGGCGAGTCCTATCTGCGAGGCGAGTTTGAGGGCCACGGCGCTGCCGGGTAGCCCCGCCACGATAACCTGCGGCGTGAGGACCCGCAAAAGCGGCAACGCACTCTCGATGTCGGCGGGTTCACCGGCGGCGAGTATCCTGAGAGCGTCTGCCTGCAGCGTTGGCGTTACTGCTGCTGGCGCCGCGCCACCGGCCGCCGCGTCATCCGCACCGCTTTCGCCCCCTATAACGCCACCCTCAAGCGGCGCCTCAATAAAACTGTGGTCGTGTACCGCGGCAAGGGCGTTTAACTCCTTTGCCAAACGAGGGCTTGAGGTGCTCAAATCGATGAAACGGCTCGCAGGAGCAGCCTTCTCGAGGACGCCGCCCTCACCCAGGTACACATCCTCCACCTCTTGCGGCGAGCTGAGCAGCGTCAGCACCACTTCGGCCTGCTTAACGGCTGCTGCAAGCGACGACGCCCGACGCACGCCCGCGGGCAGCGCCGCCTCCAAAGCACCCTCATCCCGCTGCATACCTCTTGCGAAAAAACTCACCTCGTGGCCGACATCAGCCAGACGCCGCACAAAACTAAACGCCAACGCCTCCCAATCGTTCTGCCAGATAAAGGCTATCATTGCTCGTCCGCCGTGTTCTTGTGCCCAGAGACTGCCTTCGCTATCCGGTCCGTCAGCGACAGATGCTCGCGCCTGTCCGCGCCCCAAAACACCAGGGCTATCATGTCGGGACCAACATGGGAGCCGATAACCGGCCCGATGCTCGTATGCCATATCGAGGCCCGGCTTGAGGTCTTGAGCACCTGCTCGGCAAGCGCCTCCTGCTCTTTTGGCGCGTCGGCCGAAACCACGATGACCGCGCTGGGACCGTCACCCTCAAACCGTTCGTTGAATATCTGTACCAGCTGTTTAATGGACTTCTTGCGCCCGCGCGCCGCGCCGAAGAACGCAAGATTACCGTCTATGTCAAACGTAAGAAGGGGTTTGATGTCGAGTTTTGCTCCGGCAATCGCGGCCATGTCGGGGATGCGCCCACCGCGCCGCAGCGTCTCAAGACCCGCCAGCGTAAAGTAGCCGTGTACGTAATAGCGCGCCTCCCGCACCCAGGCTGCCAGTTCGGCGGCGGTTAGCCCGCGGTCGCACTGTCGTACCGCCTCCATCACAAGCAGGCCCTCCGCAGCGGAAGCGAGCTTGCTGTCCACGATGTGCAGCTCGACCTCGGGGTACTCGACCTTCATCTCCTCCCAGACCGCCTGGATGTTGTCGTAGCTACCGGAGAGGCGGCTTGAGAAGCAGATGAATACGCTCGGCACACCGCTTTCCGCGATGCGCGTCAGCATGGTGTGGATGGTCGCGTAGGGCACCTGCGAGGTGGTTGGGTGCTCGCCTTTGCGCATGCGCTCGTAGAACTCGTGCGGGGTCATCGACGTCCACAGGTCGTCGATGTGCTCGCCGTCGTCCATGACGTAGGTGAAGGGCATAACCTCCACATCGTAAGACTCCACCAAGTCAGCGGGCAGGTCACAGCAGGAGTCGATGATGAGATTGCATGTGCGGTTTCGGGTTGCCACGATTATGCCTTTCTTGAAGGGCCGCAAAAATCTGTACCGACCAGTGTAGCGCAACGGGGCAGGGGGACGGGGCAACTGTCCCATTTTGCCAAGAAGTTCTTAAGGTTGTCAGGGGGACGTGTACCTTGACACACGGAGCGAACACCTGCTCCGTGTGTCACGTCCCCCTGACACTCGGAGCGAACCCCTGCTCCGTGTGACATGGTTCACGTCCCCCTGACAACCCTGTCTCAACCTCACCAGACAGTCTCAACCCAATTGTGGGCTTTGATCTGTGCGTCGTCAGTGATGATGGCGAGGTTCTCAAGGGCGGCCTGCGCGAGGAGGATGCGGTCGAACGGGTCGCGATGCGCCCAGTCCATGCTGCCGGCGAGATAGCTATGCGCCGTGCTCACTGGCAGCTCGATAACGCCGAGCCTGCGGGCTATCTCGGTGTAGTTTTCTACGACAAACTCATAGTCGTCCAGTTTTCCAAGTCGATGCTTGTTGGTGATCTCGTAAGCACTGATAGAAGACAAGAATAGCTTTGCTTCGGGATCCTCGATTACAGCGGAAGCAAGTTTGCCCAGTTTCTCCGGAACCCGAGAAGCGCGAAGGAATGTGCTTGTGTCCAGTAGGAATCCAGCCGGATCTCCGATAAAACTTAGAGTCCCCATAGTTGCAGCTCCTCCTCTGGTAAAGGCTCGAAAAAGCTACTGGGGATGTCGCCGTTCCCCGGGACAAATCCCAACTCCCGCTTACGGGGCTTTTCATAGGGAACGAGCCGCACCGCTGGCACACCACGATTGGCGATGATGATCTCCTCACCGGCCAGCGCCTCCTGCACAAGTTTTGAGAGGTTGGTTTTGGCCGCCTGCATATTCAACGTTTTGGTCATAGTTGGCCTCCTTTGTCGCATAACGAGTATAGCAGAACAGAAAGACTTGGTCTACTCAACCTGGTTAGCTTTTCAAAAAGAGGGCCGATAATTTGCGGCCATTTTACGGACGTGTGATTGGCGGCTTACAACGGCACTTCACACTGGGAATCGTTTGATAAAACGCGCCGCGCAGCCTCAGATGAGCCCGTGCAGGCGCACCACAAAAACGAAGGGAAGTGGCAGGAAAGATGAGTGGAAAATTAAGTGGCATGGGGCGTTTTGGCAAGAAGGCACAGGCATATCGGCAAGGCCCGGACCCCGAAGAAGAAGTAGAGCCAGACGTAGAAGACGACACGGAGATAGCTGAGAAGCGGGCAGGCACCCCGATAGCACGGCGGGATTTGATGAGCATTTTGGGCGGCGCAGCACTGACTGTGGGCGCGCTCTCGGCAAGCAACCTGCTGCTGGGCGAGAACAAGGCCTACGCCCTCCCCACGGCCACCATCGGTCTGACTTTTGAGACGGTGACCGAGGCCCTGGCGGGCGAGAGCATCACAGGACGCGTATACACCTTTGAGTTGACAGGGGCCGACGCACTGCAGGTGAGCATCGACTACGACTCCTCCGTCTTTGACAGCCTCACAATCGAGGCGCCCACCGGAGTAACCGTCCTGGCGCAAAGCGACGACGCCGACCGCATAAGCGCCGTGCTGATGCTGGACCCCACCAAGTGCGACTACTCCAACCTGCTCAAAATCACCGCACAGGCGGGTAACGCCGGTGGCACGGGCACCATCAACCTCTCGTACGCCAAGGCCGCCATCAAGGGCACCGAGTATGAGCAGGTGAGCATTGGAGCGGACAACAACACGATAGTGGTGCAGGAGTCCACGCTCAACACCGACGAGATCACCCTCGCTACCTTGTCGCAAGCCATAACCTTCTACCAGGTTACAACGGGCTCCAGCCGCTGGCCTTCTGCGGCAAAGTATGACCTCGTGGCAGACGGCGTTATCGACCTCAAGGACTTTGTCAAGATAGCCAACTTCCTCCTCGACCTCCAGAACAACATCAAGTTGAAGTTCCGCGAGGACGGGACCTTTAAGATCCTGCAGGTGTCCGACTATCAGGACCGGACTGGCGGCGCCGACCGCCCGGTGCACCCGCGTACCGATGCGCTGTTTCAGAGGATGCTT
>JAITEK010000132.1 GCA_031282085.1 Coriobacteriales bacterium | reverse complement strand
GGTAACCGTGCAGGACAACCAAACGGAGAGTCAGCCTGTGGACAACAGGGTGGTAGAGGCCGAGCCGCCTTCTGCGGCGCAGCCCCAGCAGCCCGTGCCGGAGCCCGAGCCTCCTTTGGCTGATACCACCACGGCGACAGAGGTCACTTTGACCCCCATCCCCCTGGGGCTGGGCTTCCAGACAATGGCAAACACCGTACTCACCATCATCGTAGGCTTTGTGGCGTTGGGCGTCTTTGCCCTGGGCGGTTTTGCCTTCTGGAGGATGTATCGGCGACGCATAGACGTGAAGTAGCAGCGAGGTATCCAAGGGAAGCAAACGAGAACGTACTAGAGGCAACGAAAGGACAACCAACGATATGGAAAACCCCCTTCTCGCGGACGCGCTGCGCTCAATAGCGGAGGTGCTGCTGAACCCCGTGCTCATTGTGCTCATGGTGTTCATGGCAACGACCGTTGTAATGCTCGGCTCGCTGGCTGTTGAGTTCTTTACCGAGGTCAAACGTCTCACACGCGCTTTTCCCGCGCTCATCAAGGAACTACGCTCGGGGCGCGACATCAAAGTATCCATCGCGTCCTCGCGCATCCTGAGAAGGCAGAAGGCCGCGCTGCTCGACATCGTAGACGACGAGAGCCTCACCCCTGCCATACGCGAGTCGCTCGCCGTCCGTGTGTTGGAGCGCGAGCGCGCCCGATATGACCGGCTCACCTTTGTGACCGACATCATCGCGCGCCTGGGCCCCGCCTTTGGCCTCATCGCGACACTCATCCCCTTGGGGCCGGGCGTCGTCGCCTTGGGACAGGGCGACACGGCCACCCTGTCTTCCGCTATGCTCACGGCTTTTGACGCGACGGTCGCGGGACTTATCTCCTCGGGCATCTCCTTCATCATCTCGGGGGTGCGCAAAAGGGTATATGCGGGCTACCTCGCGTCCTTTGAGACGGTTATGGAGATCATCCTGGAGAGGCTCGATTCTAAGGGGACACAGCCGTCCGAGGACTCGCCGGCCCATGTGAGGATCCCGTCATGAGACGAAAATACACGCGTGGGATACGGGGCGCCAGCTCCTACCTGCAAGAAGACCCCATAAATCCTCTTGATGGGGTCGCCAATCTCGCGGACATCATGTTGGTGCTGTCCGTTGGCATCATGCTCGCGCTTGTCATCAACTGGAACATCGACCTCACGGGCGTTATCTCGCGTATGGAGAGCGTGGGCGACGCCGGAGACACCGAAGTGGACCAGAACCGTATGGAGGAGATAGAGGTACAAGTCTATCAAGACCAGGAAACAGGCAAATACTACGTTGTGCAACCAGATGAGGAATAGTTACTGACAATGTGACCCTCGCCTCCGTTGTCGTTCTCGCCCTTCGGCCAAGAACGACAAGAGAGAGTCTGAGCGGTAACGAGGAATAGGGATTTGGTGCGGAGGAAGAGCTATTTCGGGATTTACGCATAAAGGGATGGTACAATAAATACGGAGGTATTGAGAACTGTCATGTCCCGGGATGTTTGTGCTGCGGCCCATTGCGTGAGCGTGGAATCGGCCAAAACACAAGTGCGTGTATCCCCGCCTATAGGAGAGGGTGATAGGCTTGCTGTTCCAGCAGAACTATACAGCGGTTCTGGTCCCCACGGAAGCATTTGAGCAGTTAAAGATAGCCAAGTACATCGATCAGGCGAAGAAACGCAAGCTGTTCAAGGGCGAGACCATTACGGCTGCCAGCCAGGATAAAGACGACCTGTATTACTACTATGTCGATAAAGGGCAGCTCAGTTGCTCGTTCACGAAGATAAACGGTGAGCCGGCGGCGTTGTTCTACCGCAACAAGGGCAACGCGTTTTCCATCGAGTACGGAGGCATCGCCTCGTTGGGTGGATACAAGATGCGCTACGTGGCGACAAAGGACACGGTAGTGTTCGGCTTTACGCAGCGACAGCTCTACGACATCATGCAGCAGGACCCGGATATATTCTATGAGTTCATACTCGTGTGTCATATGGCGTTTGGCCAGATGGGGCACCGCATAGCGAACGCGGGCGTTGCTCCGGCCATACAACGTATCATCATCTGGATCAAGAAACTCTGCGCAGTGAATACGCCCGATGCCGACGGCGTCTATACGCTGGACATAAGCATAACCATCCAGCAGCTCGCCGAGCTTCTCTTTATCCACCCCACAACCTGTAGCCGCCTGCTCACTACGCTTGAGCACGACGGCGTCATAAAGCGTACACACAGGCGCATAACCGTCTACCATCTGGAGCGGCTTGACGACTACGAATCGCTTGATTAGCCCCATCGGCAGTGTGGCGCACTCCTTGCAGGGAGTTGGCTGCTGACGTAGCCGAAGACTCCCGAGCAAAAGCTCAGGAATGACGATAAATCAGTAGAGGGAAAATCCCTCATCATAAAGAGGGGTTTTCCACCTGCGCTCGGACTTGTCCCGATAGACGGTTTCTGCGCCCGCTTCTATCATCGACACCATGGACACGAAGCTGGGCAAAGGAATCGCACTGTTCGCCGCGGGCTTGGTGGGCGCCCAGGTGATCCTCGACCTTGTTGATGGGTCGGAGTTCCTGCTGCGGCCGCCTGGCGCACAGGGCGAGGATGACTTCTTGGCCCGTTGTATCAGATGCGGCAAATGCCTTGAATCCTGTCCCTATGCCGCCATCCACATGGCCGCCTGGACGGCAGGCAGCGCCGCGGGAACCCCCTTGATCGACGCGCGCGGCCAGGCATGCAGGCTCTGCGAGGACTTCCCCTGCGTGAAGGCGTGCCCGACGGGGGCTCTGCGTGACATAGACGCGCGCCAGGACGTGCGGATGGGCACCGCCGTTATCGATGACGAGCTTTGCATCGCCATAAAATCGGGCATCCGTTGTGAGGTGTGCTATCGCAGCTGCCCCCTCATCGACCAGGCTATAACCGTGGAGTTCCGCCCTCGTGAGGGCGATGAGACCCATGTCATCTTTGCCCCCGTTATAGACAAAGACCAGTGTGTCGGTTGCGGCCTGTGCGTCGAGAGATGCGTAGTAAGCGACCCCGCTGTCGCCGTCAGGATAGAACAATCGCAAGGAATGCCGAGTAAGGAGATGGAGTGAGTATGGAAGTATCGAGGAGAGAATTCGTAAAGACCTCGGCCGTTGCGTTGGCCGTGCTTGCTGCGACAGGAGCCCTGTCGCAGCTTGAGGCCTGCGCCCCCCGGCAAAACGAGGTGATACGGCATTCCAGCGCGGTGTGTCGTTACTGCGGCGTGGGCTGCGGTGTGGTGGTCGGCGTAAAAGACGGAGTGATCGTTGAGGTTACCGGCGACGTCGACAACCAGTCGAACAAGGGTATCAACTGCATTAAGGGCTACCACCTGGCTGGCCTTCTGTATGGCGAGGACCGGCTGACCAAACCGCTGATCCGCGACGACGCCTCCACCAAAGGGAGTATGGAGGGGCTGCGCGAGGCACAGTGGGATGAGGCCTTGGACCTTGTGGCTCAAAAGCTCAAGGACACCTGGAAGACCGACAAATCGCGCCTGGCGTTCTGGGGGTCGGGGCAGCAACCCATCACCGAGGGCTATGTGCTCTCCAAGTTCTGGAAGGCGGGTCTGCTCTCCAACAACATAGACCCCAACGCGCGTCTGTGCATGGCAAGCGCCGTCGTCGCGTTTATGAACGTGTTCCAGACCGATGAGCCCGCGAACTGCTACGCCGACCTTGATGAGGCTGACGTGTTCATCACCTGGGGTGCGAATATGGCGGAGGCGCACCCCGTGCTCTACTCGCGTCTGAAGGCGCGCCACCAGGGCGACCCTGCGGTTAAGCACTACGACCTGACAACCCTCAAGACCGCTACCTCCAAGACCGCCGACCGCGCGCTGGTCTTCCGCCCCGGCACCGACCTTGCCATCGCGAACTGCCTCGCGAACTACCTCGTGAGCAACAAACTCTACGATGAGGCTTTTGTGAACGACCATCTCCAGTTCAAGGCTGGTCAGGAGGACCTAGGCAATGCCTATGAGGACGGCTACGATGTCTCCGAGGTGGGTCAGAAGGTCAACGACGTGCACGAGATCAGCTTTGAGGAGTTCGCGGCCATGCTCGCGCCCTACACCTTTGAGTACACCTCAGAGCTCTCCGGCGTGCCGATTGCCGACCTCAAGCTGCTGGCCGAGGTCTTTGCCGACCCGACGCTCAAGGTGTTCTCGTTGTGGACCATGGGCGTCAACCAGCACAATCGCGGTACCTGGATGAACCACACCATCTACAACGTCCACCTGCTCTCGGGCAAGTACGCCAAGCCCGGCAGCGGGGCGTTCTCGCTGACGGGGCAACCCAGCGCCTGTGGCACCGCGCGGGAGGTTGGCACCTTCTCCCATCGTCTGCCAGCCGACCTTGTGGTGAATAACCCGCAGCATCGCCGCTACAGCGAGGCCATCTGGTCTTTGCCCGAGGGCTATCTCGACGCCATCGAGAAGCCGGGCTCGCACACCGTCAAGATGTTCCGTGATATGTCAAAGGGCAACATCGATTTCTTCTGGAGCGCTTACAACAACTGGGCCGTCTCCATGCCCAACCTTACGCGCTTCCTCGGCAGAGGCGAACAGAAAGGCATCATCGACAGCTTCGTCGTCGTTAACGAGGTCTACCCCACGTTGTCCTGCCAGTACGCGGATGTGGTATTCCCGGTGTCGCTTTGGGTCGAGCGGGAGGGCCAGTTCGGCAACGCCGAGCGCCGCACCGCCATATTCGAGAAGGCCGTTGACCCGCCCGGCGAGGCCCGTTGGGATATGTGGGTCTTCTTGCAGGTCGCCCGCCGCGTCCTGGAAGGCGAGAAGATCGGTGAGGAGGACGCCTTCACCAAGCTCTTCGGGTTTATCTGGGACAAAGACGCCGACGACTTCATCGGCGACCAGCGTGAGGTCTGTAGGACGGTTTGGGAGGAGTACCGTAGCTTCTCCAACCCCGTGCTCAATCCGGCGGCGCAGGCCATAAATGACGACGCGGACGGGGTCTTTGGCGCCAAGCTCAAGATGGAGGCAAAGCAGCTCGCCCCATACGATGAGTACCTCACAAACCACGGCCTGACCTGGCCCTGTCGCGAGATCGACGGCACATGGTACGGCACAAGCTGGCGTTTTTGCGACGGCGACCAAAAAGAAGGCTTCGACCAGGTCGGCGTCGAGAAGTACGGCAAGCCGGGGCTGGCGGGTAACGTCAGCTTCTATAAGAGCGCCGGGCTCAAGCCGTCGGTCGTGTTCCGGCCTTACGAGCCGCCGGCCTATGAGCCGAACGATGAGTATCCCTTCTGGTTCGTCACGGGGCGCCTGCTCGAGCACTGGCATACCGGCTCGATGACGCGCCGCATACCCGAGCTCAACACGGCCCTGCCCGAGGCCCTGCTCTACATGAATCCCATCGACGCCCGCAATCTGGACGTTAAGGACGGCGACGAGGTAAAGGTCTCATCCACCTATGGCTCGTTTACGATAAAAGCCTCAACGAC
>JAITEK010000093.1 GCA_031282085.1 Coriobacteriales bacterium | reverse complement strand
CCTTTGATAATGAGGACAGTATATCCCTCGGGCTAAAATGCCTCCCCTCCCCTGCTGTTTTTTCCCCGTATGATGCCATGGCCATCCCGTCCTCTCTCCTGTTTTCTCCATCTATGCTGACAGATGATGCCTTCCCCTAAGAGGAATCCCACTCGCTGCATATCTTTGAACATGATACTGAGAAGCGCACCTACCTGTCTGTTCTCACTAGAACAGAATCGGCACCCTTTTTGACTTTTTTTAAACGGCATACAGTGTCGCGTGCTACGCACGCTCTCTATGCGTCGCCCGCTTGCGCGTGCGACTGGATTCCGGGACAAGCCCGGAATGACGGGCGGCGGGGCCCAGGCGTACCTTCTGTCCGTCACCCTGGACTTGTCCCAGGGTCCAACCGGGCGCAATAGCGCCCGGACCCACAATGCACCACGGAACGGCGCCAGCCGTTCTCGTGAGACGGTATAACGCGCTGCTTGGCGCAAAGACGCACGGAATCACCGTTGCGCCTTGTCGCCTGGTAGCCGTTGGCAGTTCGTCAGTCTTGTTGATTGAGCGCTTCGACCGCGACTACACGGGGCCTACCATGCGGCGTGTCGGCTACATAAGCGCCATGACCGCCTTGAGCGCTCAAGACGGTGAGCAACGTGATTACCTTGAGATAATCGATTTCATCACGCGGTATGGGAGCCGCCCCAAAGACGACATACGCGAGCTGCTCCGCCGCATCCGCTATACCTTGCACCCTTGCCGGAACCCTCCACACCGAGAGCAGCATGGAGGCATTGGAGCAGCTGGAGCAGCAGTATCTCTAGCAACAAAACTACGCAGGAACGTTTACATCGGCTATCTTGAGAGGGAATACTTCGGGGAGGATGGTTGTGGAGGTCGCGTTGGGTGGGTCGCCGAAGAAGCCGCCCCAGAGACGTTGCCACCAGATGCCGATGCCCTCCCAAAAGCCCGGCTCAGACACATCCTCTGTCGCAAGTAGGTCTATCTGGGCAAGCACCTCGCCGCCTTGCGTCCAGGTGAGCGTGCCCACCTGCTCCCCTTTGCGAACGGCGCCTTCCCGCTCCGTAAGCACCACCTCCTGCCGTATCTCTCCGGCGTAGTCAAAAAGGTTCACCGAAACCGGGACGGACACAGCAACAGGCACCGTTTTATCTATCCAGCTCAGCAGCGCAAGGTCGGCAATCGGTTTGGTGGCGTTGATAAGCTCAACAGCCCGGTAATGCGCAAAACCCCACTCGAGCAGGGTCTGGGCGTCCGCAAAACGCTGCTCCTCGCTGTCGGAATGGAGCACCACCGCATACAGCTCAAGGTTGTTGCGCTGGGCACTCGCGATAAGGCAGTAGCCAGCCTCATCGGTAAAGCCCGTTTTAACGCCGTTGGCGCCCTCCATGTCGTTGAGCAGCATATTCGTTGTGTCGTACGTGCGCTCCTCCCCGTTTACCTCGGCAACAACCTCCGCCGAGCCAACCGCCTCCCTAAACAGCTCGTTGCCCATCGCCACGCGGGTGAGCAGCAGGTAATCGGCCGCAGTTGTGTAGTTGTCCTCATCGGTCAGCCCCGAGGCGTTGGAGAAGTGCGTACCCGTCATACCGAGCTCCGCGGCTTTGGCGTTCATCATATCGACAAAGGCAAACTCGGTGCCGGCCACATTCTCAGCTATCGCGACGGCCGCGTCGTTGCCGGAGGGCACCATCATGCAGACGATGAGGTCCTTGAGAAAGGTCGTGTCCCCTTCCCGCAAATCGGCCGTTGAACCCTCCGTCATCGCCGCCCCGTAGGTAACGAGCATCGGCGTGTCGGGCGCCTTGTTCTCCAGCGCCACAACCGCCGTCATGATCTTGGTGGTTGAGGCCATGGGCACCGATTTGTGCGTGTCGCGCTCCCAAAGCACGATGCCCTCCCTGGTGCACAGCGCCGCATAATCCGCAACCACGTCGGGAGCGTCGGGCACGGTGGGATGGCCGGCCCCAAGCGGCTTATTGTTGACGGAGTCGGTTACGCGGATGTCGGCGTAGGCCGTCGCACCCGGCGCAGCAACACAGGCAAACGAGAGGATGAGAGCGAGCAGCAGGCGCACGAGCAAATGGGGGGACGGGGCAACTGTCCCACCCGCCCTGGCGGGTGGGACAGTTGCCCCGTCCCCCCGCGCGAAAAGCCTTGTTTCACGCATACAGTTCTTCGGGGCGCATCGTGCGGAAGCCCGTAGCCGCAATGGCCTTTACCGCCTCGTCATGGTTGTCGATGCGCAAAACGTCAATCGCTTTACCACCCTCAACGGCAAAACAATAGGCGTACTCAACGTTAATGCCAGCCGCGTCGAAGGCGTCGAGCAGGGCGGCAAGCCCACCCGCGTTGTCGGGCACTTCCACGGCAAACACCTTGGTCAGCGACGCGCGGAAGCCCTTCTCGTTGAGAACCTCGTAAGCCTTCGCGGGGGTATCGGCGATGATACGGGCAACGCCGTACTGTGCGGTGTCGGCTACGGTCAGGGCGTGCATGGATATACCGGCGTCGCCGAGAACGCGGCACAGCGCCGCAAGACGGCCTTTGTCGTTCTCAAGAAAGACGGTTATCTGGTCAATCATGATGTACTCCTTTCGAGTGTCACGAGGACGGCTGCGCCGTCCCGCGTTGTTCTGTAAGTCCGTCGGCTACCGCCGCCGGGTGGACCCTGGGACAAGCCCAGGGTGACGTGCCACTTTTTGTCCGTCATTCTGGGCTTGGCCCAGAATCCAGTCGCACGCAACAGCGGGCGACGCATAGAGAGCGCGCAGCGCGACACACGATTGCGTCACGAGGACGCTGCGCGTCCCGCGATGTATTGCGGTTCCGTCGGCTACCGCCGCCGGTTGGACCCTGGGATAAACCCAGGGTGACGTGCATTTTTGTCCGTCATTCTGGGCTTGGCCCAGAATCCAGTCGCACGCAACGGCGGGCGACGTACCCAGAGCGTGCGCAGCACGCGACACGCGACTGCCGTAACGGACTAAACCCCTCATGCTTTCTCGCGCTCGTCGATGACGCGGCGGGCCTTGCCTTCGCTGCGCTCGATGGACTTCGGCTCAACAACCTTCACCTCAACGCTCACTTGCAGGTTGCTCTTGAGCTCCGCGTTGATGCGCTTCTGCAGGTCCTCGATCTTGCGTATCTCGTCAAAGTCGAACTCTGGCACGGTCTCAACCTTCAGTGTTACGTGGTCGAGCGGGCCTCTGCTCGTGAGGATGATCTGGTAGTACGACGTGACCTCCTCAAAGCCGGCGAGCACCTCCTGGAACTGGTTCGGGAACACGTTCACACCGCGGATGATGAGCATATCGTCCGTGCGGCCCTGGATGCGGTCCATGCGACGCAGCGTGCGCCCGCACTCACACGCGCCCGGCACGATGCGCGAGATGTCGCGCGTACGGTAGCGGATGAGCGGCGTGCACTCCTTGGAGAGCGTCGTAAACACCACCTCACCGTACTCGCCGTCGGGCACCGGCTCCAGCGTATCCGGGTCGAGTATCTCGATGATGAAGTGGTCCTCGGCCACATGCAGCCCCGTCTGGTAGCGGCATTCGCAGGACACGCCCGGCCCCATGACCTCGGACAGGCCATAGATGTCAACCACCTTAACGCCGAGCTTGCTCTCGATGTCGCGGCGCATACCCTCGGAGCACGGTTCGGCGCCGCAGATGGCGCCGCTCAGTTTGAAGTCATTTGCCGGGTCAAAGCCCATCTCAATAGCTGTATCTGCGATGAGCAGGGCATATGACGGCGTACAGGCGAGGATGTCCGCGCCGAAATCGCGCATCATCTGCACCTGACGCTTAGTGTTCCCGCTGCTCATCGGCAGGATGGTTGAGTTCATGCGGATGCCACCCTCATGCGCGCCGAGGCCGCCGGTGAACAAGCCGTAGCCATAGGCGACCTGCAGGATGGAGTGTTCGTCGCCGCCCACCTGCGCGATGGCGCGGGCGAAGGTGTCGCCCCACGCGTCGATGTCGCGCTGCGTGTAGCCGACGACCGTCGCGTTGCCCGTCGTGCCCGACGAGGCATGCAGGCGCTGCACGCGCCCGTCATCAACGGGGATGGCGAACAGGTCAAAGGGGTAGGCGTCGCGCATATCCTGCTTCGTGGTAAAGGGGAGGCGCCGCAGGTCATCGAGGGTCTGCACGTCAGAGGGGGCAATCCCCGCCTCGTCAAAAGCCCTCCGATAGAACGGGATGTTCTCATAGCAGTTCGCGACGGTCGCCTTCAACCGCTCCAACTGGAGCGCCTCAAGCTCCTCACGTCCCATCTTCTCGATCTCAGGCTGGAAGTACTTCTCCGGCCCAGCTACCTTGCCGGTTGAATTCGCCACTGGTACCTTCCCTTCATCGTCGCCATAACCGTGACGCGCACCTTGCGCGCAACACCCCTTTATTCTTCTGCGGGCTTTGCCGCATCGGCTGCTTTCGCCTTATCCTTGTCCTTATCCTTATCCTTGTCTTTACCCGCGGGGTCTTCTTTGGTCCCCACCTCGATGATCTCCTTCTCAGGCTCGTAGACCGACCTAAACGACGCCTTACGCAGAAGTTCACCCGCACTATTGTACACGTACCTGGTCACAACGATGGTGCGGCCACGCACGCCTTCTTGCTTAACGTGCTTCTCCCCCTTGGCAAGTTCGGGATTCTCAATCTCCTTGGTCTCAAAATCCGTGCGGTCGGTAAAGCCGGTATCCTCGGTCTCCACCCGATAACCGGGGTTGGTGCCCCACAAAGTACAGGTAACGGTGCTGTCCGTGTAGCTCATGGTAATCAGTATCCAGTTGCCGGTGTCGTTCTCGAACTTGAGGTCGGGCCAACGCCAGGAAACCGCGGCGTCGCGCCCGGCAGGGTAGGCAACAAGGTAAAAGCCGTGGTTCACGCGTTCGGCGATGGGCAGCCCCGAGTCGAACACCGCGTTGAATATCGTAGTCGCAACCTGGCAGATACCGCCGCCGATCTCGTCAACATACTCCCCCTCCACGATGGCTTTTGCCTGCTGAAACCCCTTCTCGGCGTTGCACTCGCCCGTGGTGTCGTTAAACGACCACACCCCGCCCGGTTCAACGAACGAGTTGTTGATAAGGTCGGCCGCAAGCTGGATATTCGTGACCTTGGC
>JAITEK010000029.1 GCA_031282085.1 Coriobacteriales bacterium | reverse complement strand
TTTAAGGGGCATGGAGGCAATAGTGCACTGAGCCATCGCGGCTTTAGCCGCAGCCGGTATTCGCCCTTACAGGGCCCTAATAAAAGCCCCCGGCTAAGCCGGGGGATTATTACTCTGGGTTTATCCCAGAATCCATCGCGAGCGTAAGCGAGTGACTCATAGGGAGCGCCCAGCGCGCCACACGATTACTCGCGTGAGTTCAACCGCGATGTGGGGTAGAATGGGGTTCCCAACCAACCTGATGGACGAAGGACATGCAGCTTCCCGCATACATAACCCAGGCACTGAGTTGTCTGGAGAGCAAGGGGCACTCCGCCTATGTGGTTGGCGGCTGCGTTCGCGATGTGCTGCTGGGTGTGTCTCCCCATGATTGGGACCTGGCGACCTCGGCTCTGCCCGCGCAGGTTGCGGAGGCGTTTACGGAGGGCTTTGAGGACGCACACATCCTCGAGACCGGCCTGCGCCACGGTACGCTCACCATCCTGTTGCCCGAGGGCGCCGTAGAGGTCACGACCTTTCGCAGCGAAGGGGAGTATCTCGACAACCGCCGCCCCGCGCACGTGCGCTTCGACGTAGGTGCTGAGGAGGACTTCGCCCGGCGCGACTTCACGATGAACGCCCTGGCCTTTAACCCGCGTACCGGTCTCACTGACCCCTTTGGAGGACGTCGCGACATCGAGACGCGTGTGATACGCGCCGTGGGCGATCCGAGCGAGCGTTTGCGCGAGGACGCCTTGCGCATCATGCGCGCCTTGCGTTTTGCCGCTACGCTGGGTTTCTCTCTGGACGAACGCCTTGCGGACGCCCTCCACGAAAACCGTGACCTGCTTGCGCGCATCGCCCCCGAGCGCCTCAGCAATGAGCTCTTGCGGATGCTGGCGGGCCCCCATGTGCTACCGGTGCTGCTTGCCTATCCCGACGTGCTTACCGTCTTTGTGCCGGAGATCGGGCCGGCGATAGGGCATGAGCAGAATACACCGTATCACCGCTACGATGTATGGGCGCATACGGCGCACGCGGTTGCGGCCGCCAAGCCCGACCCGTTGGTTCGGCTGGCCCTGCTCATGCACGACCTGGGCAAGCCAGATTGTTTTACGCTGGACGAGAACGGGCGCGCCCACTTCTATGGGCATGACGAGAGGGGAGAGCTGCTGGCCCGCGAGCGGCTGGCGGCGCTGCGGTTGAGCGGCGACGCCCAGAAGCAAGTGACCCAACTCGTTCGCTATCACCAGCGGCCCCTCAAGCCGGAGGGCATGTTGAGGTGGCTCAACCGCTTGGGCGAGCAACAGTTGCGCCTGCTCATCGAGGTAAAGCGTGGCGACATCGCGGCCCATGCCGACGATGTGGCGCACAGGGGGCTTGAGCGGATGGATGCCTGCGAGGCTCGGCTCGACGAGCTTGTGGCCGAGCAGGCCTGTTTTCGGCTGCGCGACCTTGCCGTCGGCGGTGACGACCTAAAGGCCATCGGCTTTACGGAGGGGCAGGAGCTGGGGCGCGCTCTGGCCGCCCTGCTCGACGCCGTTATGGACGGAGAGCTGCAAAACGACCGCGACCAGCTCCTGACAACTGCCAAAAGCTGGTCGCAAACCTAGCCATATCGTTTCCGAATGCTACCCCTTTGTCACTCTCAAGCTCCGCCCATTGTCATCCCCAAGCTCTGCTCGGAAATCTTTGCGAGCGTAAGCTCGTAACTCCACACCAGGAGCGCGCAGCGCGACATACTCACTCCGCGAGTGGCATCTCGATAACCACGACATGGGCGTCCTCAAGCGCCTCGACGGTAACATCCTGAGAGACTATCTCAAGAGCGTCGCGCGCGTGCAGCCCGATCCCGTCAACACGTATCTTGCCCTCTGCGACAACCAAGTATGCCTGACGGTCGGGCTTTACCTCAAAGGGGAGAGAATTGCCCGCCGTGAGGTAGGTGGCGTAGGCGTTGATGTCCTGGTGAATCTTGATGGGCGCCTCTGACGTGGTGTTCTCTGTGCTGGTTGCGATAGGCAGCCAACGGTCGATGCGGTCCTCCCACGTGAAGCGGAAATCCCCGTAGTTCGGTGGGTACTCATCCTCATCCGCGAATATCCATATCTGGAAGAATCGCAGGATGTTCTTCCCGCGGTTGTGCTCGCTGTGCCACACACCCTTGCCCGCGCTCATGTACTGTACCTGGCCCCGTGTGAGCGTCTGCTCGTTGCCCATGCTGTCGGCATGGCTGAGCTCGCCGTCAACGACGTAGCTGATGATCTCCATGTTGCGATGGGGGTGCATGTCAAAGCCCGTGTCGGGCATGACCATATCGTCATTCCACACGCGTAGGACCCCGAAATTCACGTTCTCTGGGTTGTAATACTCCGCAAAGGAGAAGTGGAAGTGGCTGTCGAGCCAACCGTGCTGCCCGCGCCCCATGGTCCCGCTTTCAATCGCTCGTAACATATGTGCTCCCTTCGTACTGTTGCCCTCAATACTTGTTAAAGTATATGACAATTTTGAAGACCCCCGAAAAACCGACAACTCCTCGACATAGAACGTAAGAAAAACGTTATAATACTACCTCGCGTCCTCCCGAGCCCCAACGTAGCTCAGTAAGACAACCGGGAATGCCAACGTAGCTCAGCTGGGTTCGAGCGTTCCGGAAAACAGTCCAGTGGACTGTTTTCAGCGAGAAGGGGTCGATAGACCCACGGAAGAGCAGCTGATTCAGCTGCGAACAGGCGAACCGTATGCCTTATAAGCGGTATTGACATTGGGAATGCCAACGTAGCTCAGCTGGTAGAGCAGCTGATTCGTAATCAGCAGGTCAGGGGTTCGAGTCCCCTCGTTGGCTCCACTATTTACCAGCGAAAACAGTGCTTGTGTATTTTCATTTTGGGTGGTTATTCGCTTTTATGGTCGAATTATGGTCGAACATTACAGCCAGCCCTAAGCCCTATAAGCTCACTACCTTTCCCAGCTCAGATGCTGATGCGTTTAATATCGTGCCAATAGTCTCAGCTGCTTTTGCGTCCATGCCGTCCATGTAATGGCTATAGAGGTCTATCGTGATACTGGCGGTCTCGTGTCCTAGTCGGTGTTGCACCGTTTTGATGTCCGCGCCATTGGCGATCAAGAGCGTAGCTTGTGTATGGCGCAGGTCATGGAACCGACACTCTATGCCGTAGGACTTGCAGAAGCCTCTCCACCATCGGCTGAACCCGTCGGAATCGTGGAACGTGCCTACCTCGTTCGTTATAACCGGCGTCTGTTCATCTTGTCGGATGCCCAATTGCAATAGATATTCGGCCTGTCGGGACTTCCATCCCCGCAAGTGTTCGATAGTGCCGTTGTCTAGTCGCACGGTACGCCTCCCGGCTGCTGTTTTGGTCTGTCTCAGCCCCGTGCTGGTCTGCTGCTGGACTATGCGTATCTGCGAGCGGTCAAAATCTACACAGCTCCATACAAGTCCTAGCACCTCGCCCCTCCGTGCTCCGCTTGCAAGAGCAAGTCTGGCAGCCATGACGTGAGCGCCACAACTTGTCGCCCTGAGCGTCTCGGCACTGATGACGGCTCCCGGTTTGACAGGGGCGATATATCCCGTAGGTTGGTTGCTGTCATAGTCGTTAAGGGCGTCCACGAGCTTCTTTACACCTTGAGTGTCCAGGGGCTTTATATCGCGCTTAGTCACTCTTGGTGGTTTGATTGCTGCAGCAGGGTTCCTCATGATTATGTCATCTGTGACCGCCTCATTCAGTATCTGCTTCAAAACAGCGAGCAACCGCTTTACCCCATCCGTCGAGCCCCTTGAACCGTGCTTCCTCAGAACCGCTTTGATGACAACCGTATCAATCTCCCTTACCAGCATATCGCCCAGATACCCGATTAAGTGCCTTACCATCAGGTCATAGTAGCGTAAGGTAGCCGGCGATAGGCCGCTGCCTTTTTTCGTGGCAAGATAGTCAGTTGCGTAATCATTGAATAGGATAGTTCCGGCATCTAGCCGTGCCCCACCTGCAAGCCGCTCTCGTAATTCGTCGAGTGCTTTCTTTGCGGCACTCTTTGTCTCGTACCCGCATTCCCATGGAGTATAGGTGTACTTTTTCTCGCTAAGGTCGAATCCAGTGGAACACCTGATCCGGTACATAACCTTTTTCCTGCCAGTCTTTTTATCCTTACGAGTGTATTTTGAGATAGCACCCGCTCCCGTGATCCTTGTCATGGCTCATGCTCCTTCTGGTTTGCCGGGGAATAATAGTGGACGACGCTCATGGCTGCGTCGAGCCGCTTTGTTGAGACTGTTATTCATTGGGTAAGCATCAGACCCGTTCAGCCTGAGCAAGCGCTTCTTTTCGTTGTTGAATTGTGTAGTACATTCAGGGCTGCACGCGGTGGTGATGTTTCCGCGGGTGTTATGGCTGACATACAACCGCCCACAATTGCGGCATACGCCAGGGCGGTTCTTCCTATGCGCCGTTGATAACTGATGCCAAAGCAATTGATATAACGTACCAGAGACAACAGGAGTATTCCCACGGAGGGGTAAGGCTGTAACATAGCGGGATTGCATATATGCAGCAATATCACCGAGCAGACCGAGCGCATCTTGTATCTTCGGATCGTCGCTTCGGGCAAGGTTGACGTAAAGACTGAATGTAACCCACGAGCCATCCCTGACTCGGTAGGCATGGCTCCACTTGTCTTTGAGAGCAGAGATTTTGTTGAGTTGGAGCAAGACATCCCGTGTGCCATGGTCGAAATATTCAAGCGACCTTTCAATGAAATCCGTTGTCGGGATGCTCGCCCAGACACTTTCAGTTCTACCTCTTGCGTTGCCGATTGTCGCAAACTGCTCCACATCGGAATACTCCGCTGCACCGTCACCGAATGCGACAAGCGAGCCGATACGATACAACCCTTCAGACATGGCGGTATTGCTTTCATTCTCACCTTTGAAGCCCCATCGCAAGGCATCTTCAGCGGTTACAGCGTTGGCGTTGTCGAGGTATTCCAGACCTGTCCTCATAATTCCTCCAAGATTTACAAGGCGTGTAGGGTAAAGCTGATTGAATTTTTCCTTGTGTGATTTACAAGGCGTTACTATCATACTAAGTAAATCAAAAATGTCAACGGACAGAGAAGGTGGTTAAAAGTGAGAACGCTGGAGAGTGAGCGACGCAAGCAAGGCTACTCGTTAAGGGGTCTGCAGGCGGCAAGCGGCGTCAACAAGACGACAATCAACCAGATAGAGCGAGGCCGCTTCCTTCCCTCAGAGTACCAGCTTGCCAAATTGGCAAGTGCACTGAGATGGGAAGGGGAACTATCGGGGCTTCTCGGTGATGTTTCGTGAGCGCTTTAAGGATGTGCGCGCCGAACAACTTGGAAGGTGGGACGGCGCGCAATACCCTCAGTGATGAAGGTGTAGCTATTTTATCAAACTACCCACCAGTCATGACGGTCGATGAGGTCTCAGAGGCTCTGCGCCTCTCAACCGGGACTGTTCGGAGACTTTTACGCGAAGGAAAGTTACCGGGCATCCATATTGAGGGGTCGGCCTTCTGGCGCATCCCTCGCGCTCATCTGGAGCAGATGTTGTCGGGTGATGCTTCATGACCGCTGTCCGGATTCCACCGCATGACCTCGCCGCCGAGCGTGCTATCCTCGGGCAGGCAATCGAATACCCTGAGCAC
>JAITEK010000033.1 GCA_031282085.1 Coriobacteriales bacterium | reverse complement strand
TGAGCAGCCGCTTCCCCAGGCGCCTGAGGCGCTCGGGCTGATCGGTGGTGGAACTTGTCCATTTGGGTTGTTGCTTCCCAAAAGAATCTATCAGATCCTGCCAGGTCATGGGTTCTTTCGCCACGGGTATCCTCTCCTTAGAGCATATGATTTTGGAACAGAACTGCGACCAGTATGACAGAAAGCCGCTCGAATGCCATCAAACCGTCGCCGGAACGTCAGCTACAAGGGGTCCCACCCCTGTCCCAGCCCCGCCCCGCCCCCTTTCTGTCCGCGGAGTAGGGCCCAATCAACACTTTCAGCACTTTCCTCGTCGCATAATGAATTGAGTGGCACTTCCCCGGCGGCTTTGTTGTATCATTAACGGTTACTGGTTTTGTCCTTTTGTTCGATACCATTCATCAAAGGAGTTTGTTTTGGCTGTAAAGATCAGATTGGCCCGGCATGGCGCCAAGAAATCGCCTTATTACCGCGTGGTCGTCTCCGATGCGCGCTCCCCGCGCGACGGTCGTTTTATCGAGGAGGTCGGTCGCTACAATCCTTGCACCGAGCCTGCCTACATAAAGCTCGACCTTGAGAAGATCGACGCCTGGCTCAAGAACGGTGCTCAACCCACGGAGACGGTGGCCAAGCTCGTGGCCAGGGCAAAAGACGGAGCGTAAACTATGTCTGAGCAACAAGGAGATGTTGTCGGCCTGGTTGAGGGCATCGTCCTCTCTCTGGTTGACGAAGCCGAGCAGGTGAAGATCGAGAGTTCGCAAAGCGACGACGCGCTCACCATCGAGATACGTGTCGCACCCGAGGATGTGGGCAAGGTCATCGGGCGACAGGGCCGCATCATCAAGGCGATCAGGACGCTTTCACGTGCGGTGTCATCGTACACGGGCGGCTCGCACATCGAAGTCGAGGTTGTGGACCAGCACTCGTAAGCTGGCGTCTCTCTGGACGGGCGGTAACACCATCATGGCGAGTTATCGTCGAATAGCGCGGATAATCCGAACCAAAGGGCTTGCGGGAGAGCTGGTGGTGGCTTGCGCTCCCGATGTCCCTTTCTGTGTTGATGAGGGGCTGCGGGTTTGGGTTGTTCCTCCCGACCACGACCTTGTCCGGCAGACGCAGGTGCAATCGGTTGTGGAGAGCGGGGAGGGCGGCGACAACCTGTTGCTGACTCTCGACGGCGTCGCCGACCGCACAACGGCGCAGCGCCTACAGGGCCGCTACCTGCTTGCTTGTGCTGAGGATGTAGGCGGCGCACAGGCGGCGGACACAGGTGCGCTTGGCTCATGGGGTGCGGCTGCCTCGGCGCTCGGCCTGAGCGTCATCGATGAAGCTGCGGGCTTTTTGGGCACGATCGTTGAGGAGCGCGTCGGTGCGGCCCAGACGCTCTGGGTGGTCGACGGGACTGCTGGCGAGGTGCTCATCCCCGCAGTCGACGCGTTCATCTGCGAACGTGACGAACAGGCGGTCCACGTACGTCTCCCCCAGGGACTGCTGGGGTTGAACTCCTGATGAGCGACGCAAGAGAGGTACCTATGCGTGTAGAAACGCTTTCTGTATTCCCGCAGATGTTCGAGGCGCCGATGAGCCTGTCTATCATCGGGCGGGCGCGCAAGGCGGGCATCCTCGACTTTATAGCCCATGACCTGCGCGATTGGACTCACGACAACCACAACACCACCGACGATGAGCCCTACGGCGGCGGCGCGGGTCAGCTCATGAAGGTTGAGCCGGTCTTTGAGGCGCTCGATGACCTGCTCGCGCAGGAGCCTGCTCGCGTGGTCTTCTTCACCCCGGTCGGGGTGCCCTTCAGCCAAGGTCTGGCCGCCGAGTTGGCGCGCGAGCAGCGCCTCATCATGGTCTGTGGCCGCTATGAGGGTTTTGACGAGCGGGTCTATACGCGCGCCGACCTCTGCGTCAGCCTGGGGGACTATATCCTCACCGGGGGGGAGCTTGCGGCGATGGTCGTCACCGACGCGGTCTGCCGCTTGCTGCCAGGGGCCTTGGGCGATGCGCAGTCACCTCTCGACGAATCCTTCTCCACCGGGCTGCTCGAATATCCCCAATACACGCGGCCGGCCACGTATCGCGGTCTGGAGGTCCCCGATGTGTTGCTTTCTGGTAACCATCGAATGATAGCGGAGTGGCGGCGCAAACAGTCTATAATCAGGACAGCACAAATACGCCCCGATCTGCTTGAGCAGGCTGAGTTGAGCGAGCGGGAGTGGGAGTTGGTTCACAGCTGTCTGGAAGGTGAGAAGTGAGCTTGACAGAGGAACAGAACAAGCCCGGTGAGAACGCCTCGCCGCTTGCCGAGGAGCCGCTTCTTGCGTATCGGCCGCTCATCAACACGGGCGAGCCAGCTGCTATAGACGACAAAGACCCTGGCAGCAAACGTGAGAAACGCAATAAGCGCGCCGCGGAGAGAAGCCCGGGGCAGCGCATCTTGCGGGAGATCGGCGAGCTGCTCATCATCATCGTAGCCGCTATCATCATCACAACCCTGCTGCGCATCTTCGTCATCGACCAATACGAGATTCCCACCGGCTCGATGGAGCCGACCATAGAGATCAACGACCGCCTGTTCGCCGAGAAGCTCAGCTATCGCTTTGCCGAACCGACGCCCGGCGACATCGTCACCTTCCACGACCCAACGCGCAAAAACGGTGGCCTCGACCGCGTGCTTATCAAGCGATGCATCGCGGTGAGCGGGCAGACCGTTGACCTCGTGAATGGCGCCGTGGTTGTTGACGGGGTCTCCCTCAACGAGCCCTACACTCACGGGCAGCCGTCAAATCCCCTGAATCCCATGAGCGGCGTGGAGATCGACTACCCGTATACGGTGCCCGAGGGCTCGATATGGGTGATGGGGGACAATCGCATGGATTCCTCGGATAGCAGGTATTTTGGCCCCATAACGCGTGACGAGCTGATAGGTAGGGCTTTGTTCAGGATATGGCCGCTCGATCGTTTTGGTGCGATCAACTCGTGACCGCGGTTGTTGGAGGGCCGGCGGAAAGCCGGGAGGCCAAGAGTCGAGAAAACCGGAGAACCGGGGAGCAGGAAAGCCGCACAGGCAGCAGGACCAGGGAAGGATAAAGCGTGGCAGAACAGGAACTAACCCAGCAGGAGACTTTGTCGCAGGACGTGGCGAAGCGAGAGGCGGAGCGCAAGAAGGCGGAACGCCGAGAGCTGACGTATCAGGAGATCATACTGGAGTTGCAGCGCTACTGGGCGGCACGCGGCTGCGTCATCCTGCAACCCTATGACAACGAGGTTGGGGCGGGCACCTTCCACCCGGCTACTACGCTGCGCTCGCTTGGTCCCGGTGTCTGGAAGACCGCCTACGTGCAGCCGTCGCGGCGTCCCACGGACGGGCGCTATGGCGAGAACCCCAACCGCCTGCAGCACTATTACCAGTTCCAGGTACTCATCAAGCCCTCGCCGGACGACATTCAGGAGCGGTATCTCGACTCGCTGCGCGCCATCGGCATCGAGCCGCGCGAGCACGACGTGCGCTTTGTGGAGGACGACTGGGAGTCGCCCACGCTCGGCGCCTGGGGCCTGGGCTGGGAGGTCTGGCTCAACGGCATGGAGGTCACGCAGTTTACCTACTTTCAGCAGGTGGG
>JAITEK010000152.1 GCA_031282085.1 Coriobacteriales bacterium | reverse complement strand
GACGGATGGTGCCAATAAGCCGAAAGGAACTGAGAAGTGGCGAATATCAAGAGTCAGAAGAAGCGTAACAGAACCAACGAGAAGGCCCGCCTGCGCAACCGTGCGATTAAAAGCGAGCTGAAGACCGCGACCCGTGCGGTGCAGGACGCCGTTGCCGCTGGCGACGTAGAACTTGCCCAGGCAAAGGCCCAGGCAGCGAATCGTCTGTTCGACAAGGCGGTTTCCAAGGGCGTTATCCACAAGAACCAAGCGGCCAACCGCAAATCCGGCGTCGCAAAACTCGCTAACGCTACGGCAGCGGCGACAAAGTAAAAGCTCTCTCCAACAAGCAAGTCTCGTACAGTCGCTTAAATGCCCAAAGCGAATCCGGGCATGACGGGGTGAGAAGAACGGGGCTGAGAGTGCTCTTAAGTACAGGCGTTGATGATCCACAGCCTCAACAGCTGGTCGGCATCGGCGCCTGACTTCATTTGCGTTTCTATCTGCGGCGCCTGCACAAGCAAGCTCTCGATCTTGTCGGCGCGATACAGCTCGGTCGCCCGCAGAATCTCCTTGATCTGCCACTCCTGTTTTCCCATCGACGCGGCAATCGGCATGCCGCGCCGCTTGAGCGTCATCGCCGTTAGAATCTCCCGCAACCTCGTCACGCACTGTGCGAACAGGCCCACGGCCGTGTAGCCGCGCATCCTGCCCACCAGCCTGAGACAGAGCGCCGTATCGCGCAGGGCCAAGGCGTTGGTTAAGTCCCAGGGCTTCGGCTCAACCATCCGCACGACGTTGCGCAAAACGTCCTCATCCACAATCTTGTTCGTGCCCGTGGCTTTTGCCATTGCGGACAGCTTTCGTATCTCCGTGTTCAGCGCGACCGTTGAGGTGCCCACGCGGTCGATGAGCAGGTTCGCGGTGGCAAGAGTGATCTCGGCCCCCTCGCCGCGCGCCATGCTCCGCACAAGGGCCGGCAGCTCGGAGCGTTTCTTTGAGCCGCAATCGATAACAGACTGAGGGCTGTAGCCCAAAATCGCCTTGTAAAGCCGGCTGGTCTTGGGGAGCTTCTTCGATATGAGCACGAGCACCGTTGTGTTGGATGGTCTTTGCGCATAGGCGGTGAGCGCCTCCTGCAAAGGTTTGGAGAGCGCGTCGGCGTCCTTGATGACAACCAGGCGCAGCGGGGAGCCGAACGGCATGGTATTCAGGGCGTTGAGCAGGTATTCCTTGCTGGAGATGTCCTTGGGGGTGAGGACCTGGTAGTTCATCGTCAAATCACCGAGGGCCTCGACGCGTTGCCTGAGGCGGTCGAGCAGCGTTTTTTGCTTCAGCACGTCTTCCCCATCAAAGAGATAGAGTTCTGAGAGCGGTTTTTCCGTTGCCGTCATAAGGGGCCTTCCCTGTTCGTCACTTTGCGCCCAGTCGCGCTGGTGGGCAGCTCAACGTCTCCTCAGAGAGCTTACTCTCCCATGGTATCACAGCGCACAGTAATCCTCCCGCCGTCAAAACGCAATCGTATATCGCCGTTGAGGTCGGTGCGGTAGATGCGTACGCCTGCCTGCTCAAGGGCCTCGAGGGTATCGGGTGCGGGGTGGCCGTAGCGGTTGTTCCTGCCCACGCTGATGAGGGCGATCTGGCAGCTCATCTGCTCGAGCTGCTTGAGCGTGACGGCGTCCCTACTGCCGTGGTGACCCACTTTGAGAGCCGCAAAACCCAAACCCTGCGCGTCAGCATGCGCGAGTACGGTCTCAAGCTGAGGCGCCTCCGCGTCCCCGGTCAGCAGCAGGCGGGCCTCAGGCAGGCTGTCCCCATCCTCATCATAGTTGAGTGCCAGGCAAAGGCTCTCCTCGTTACTGCCGTCACTGACGGGACGCTCGGGCCAAAGCACGACGAGCTCTATGCTCCCGCCAAGCCGCAGCCGGTCGCCCCACGACAGCTCTTCGGGTACGCCGTCTTTGAGGAGCCGGCGCGCGGTCTGCATCACCTCGTCATCGGCCTGCGCGCTCAGCAGGTCCGCGGCAACATAGACGTGCTCCACGCTCACCGCACCCACCAACGCGTCGAGGGCGCCGCAATGATCGTCGTCGAGATGCGTGAGGATCACTGCGTCGAGACGGCTGACTCCCTGACGCGCCAGTGCCCTGAGCAGCGTCGCATCGTCTTGTCCGGTGTCAACCAGGATGCTGCGGTAGTCCGAGCGTATGAGGATGGCGTCTCCTTGCCCCACGTCGAGGGCCACAACCTGCGGGGCGACCGGCAAAAAGGTACTCACGCTCAACAACACGGTGATCAGCGCAAAAGCGACGGCGCCCCGCAGGACGCGACGCCGGTTGGGTTGTGGCCACAGACGGTAGACAAGAGCGGCGGCCAGCAGGGCGCCGATGTTGGCGACAGCCAGGTCGAGCGAGACCGGTAGGCAGGCATGCGGCAATTGAGCACACCATTTGGCCACGGCTATCGACAGATCGGCGACGGCGATGAGCGCGTCCAACAGAAGCGGGGCAAGGGGCACCAGCAGGGGCATGAGGCAAAGCGCAGCGATGCCCCCGCCGACGAGCAGGGTCACCAACGGCGCGACGAGGAGGTTGGCAAGCGGGCTGACGAGCGAGATCATCGCGAACAGCGGAGCGGTGAGGGGAAGGGTCGCCACCTGTGCGGTTGCTGTGAGCGCAAGTGGCTCCAGCAGGGCTTGCCGCAACGCGCGGCAGATCTTGCGCCACCACCTCTCCCCTCTCACCGCCGCCGCCCTCTCGTTGCTTCTGGCGCCCGCACCGCTCAACCTCCCCTCTTGCGCGTGCTTGCTCATAACACTACCCGCAACGCCGCTCATAAGGCCACTCATGAGACCGTTTAGTTTGCCGTCCAAGCCGGAGGCGTTGTAGGTGGCTACCGGAAGCAGGCATTCGGCCGAGCGTATGACGAGAGGACAGAACAGGGTAAGGCCGAACACCGCATAGACCGAAAGCCAGAAGCCTATCGAGAACGCCGCGGGAGGATACACCAGCAACATGCCGACCGCGGCAGCCGCGAGGGCCGAGGGGATGTGCCCGCGCCGCCCGACGAAACAGCTCATGCTCGCTATAAAGGTCATAACACAGGCCCGTATCGCCGAAGGCTGGAGCCCCGTAAGGATCACATAGGCCACAAGGAGAGCGGTTATGAGGGCGAGTTCGACCGAGCGCCTCAGACCCAGGCGCCCGATGAGCCACGAGAGCAGAAACGCGATGACCACCAAATGCCCACCCGACACCGCCACAAGATGCGACAGCCCCGTGACCTTGAAGGCCCTTCCTGCCTCGGAATCGTCGAGCTCCGTTGTCTCGCCGAGCAGCACGCCCCGCAAAAGCGCGGAGCCCTCGCCCTGGCGCTCGGCAAGCATGAGCCGATTATGCTCCCGGAACTGGTAAATGAGACCAAGCGGCGTCGCCGGAAAGCCCTCCGCCTGTACCGCCTCAAGGGTGACCGAGCCGAAGACCCCTTTCTGGTGCAGTAACTCCTGCGCGGCCGACAAAGGCTTGAAGCTGACCCGCGCTTTAAGCCGCGTCCCCAGAGGAAGCGGCGTCTGCTCCTCGTCCCAATAGACGCGGACCCTTAAACTACCCGTCCCCGCGACCTTGAGCGTGGCTACCGACGACGCGCTTATCACGCCATCCTTTGGGTCCTCCTCGATGATGAGCGTATGGGTTCCTCCCGGCTGCGCCTCAAGAGTCGCCGCCATCGTGAGCGCACGCTGTCCCGCCAACGTCCAGAACACGAGACCGAGTGCAAGCCCAACCGTCAGCGCAAGGAGCACCGGCGCCCCAGCACGCCGATAGCGGCCGCGGGCACGCGCCTTTGCGGATTGGGCCGCAAACCTGCCAGCAAGAAGCACGAGGCCGCATACCGCAAGCCCGCTTACGACCACCAACGCCGGATGCACCCGCAGCCCACGCCAGACGAGTTGCTGCGCACAGAACAGCCCCAACCAAAGACCGCCGAGCGGCGCCAGAAGCAAAGGTAGCGCCGGCCGTATGACCTTGTCTTCCACCGCTCCGGACGTCTTCGCCATCCCGGACGCCGTCAGACACAGATCTTATCCACCAGCTCCGCGTACTTTTTGTCGCCTATGCCCGAGACGTTCTTGAGGTCCTCAACACTCCCAAACGCCCCGTTCTTCGCGCGGTAATCGACTATCCTCTGAGCAGTCGCCACCCCTATCCCCGGCAGGGTCTCAAGCTCAGCGTTATCGGCGGTGTTGATGTTGACCTTCTGCGCGGCCACAGTCGCACCGGCGGCTGAACCGCCTGAGGAGCCACCGGCGCCACTCACAACAGGAGCCTGCGCCCCTGCCGTTACAATCCGCTCGGCCTCGCCCGATTCGATCTCGGCCGTTGTAGGTATATGTATGTGTTGCCCATCCTCAAGCAAAGCCGCAAGATTAACGTACTCCGTCGCCGAGTTCTCTATAAGCCCCCCGGCCATCGCCACCGCATCGTTGAGCCGCGAGCTCGCGGCCAGCTCATATACGCCCGGGCTTGCAACTGCTCCGGTGAGATAAACGGAAAGTAGCCCCTTCGGCCTATCCTGCGTCTCGCCTTCCGCAGGTGCAGGAGCCTCCTCGGCGACCGCTGCCGCTGTGTTCTCCTCGGAGGCTTCCTCGGCCACCGTAACCGCAAAACCTTCATCCGCAGACCTCGGCCAGAAGACGATGAGCACAAACCCCACCAATATCCCCAGCATAACGATAAGAACTGCCCGAGGCAACAGCGACCGCCTGTCTGGCGATTGCGTCCAATTCCGTGCTTCTTCGGTGTAGTCCATGCACCCTTTCATGCCGTCTCCTCTCCTCGTCCTATTCGTGAGGATAAGCATGATACCAGCCGATTCTGACCCAGCGCTGCCACAACGCTGACCAAGAACCGACCTGGGACTGACCAGAATCTGGCCAGAATCCGACCCGTCGGGTCAGGAGAAGAACTCCTCGACCTCCAGGTCCTCAAGGATCTGCTCAAGCCACGCCTCAAGAGGCAGTTGGGCACTTATCCTCTCGACGCGGGCCAGTTTGGCGTGGGTCTCGGGGCTACGGGGCATAAAGAGGGTGCAGCAGTCCTCATGGTTTTGAGAGGATATGGCAAAAGTGCCCAGGCGCTGCGCCTCCTCGATGATCTCCTGTTTGTCCGTGCCAATGAGCGGCCGGAGCACCGGATAGGTTGCCACCGCATCAACCGCACGGATATTGTCGAGGGTCTGGGAGGCCACCTGCCCGAGCGATTCGCCCGTGGCCAAGGCCTTGGCGCGGAAGCGCTCGGCAACGCGGTTGGCGACGGCGAACATGAGGCGGCGGTAGAATATCACGCGCAGCTCCGGGGGTACCGCGTCCGATAGCTCGCGCTGGTAGCCGCCGAAGGCGACCACGCACAGGCGCTCTATCCCCCCAAGCGGGCGGAACACCTCGATGATGTCGCGCACAAGATGCTCGGAGGTATCGGCAGTCTCAGGACGTCCCGAGAAGTGCAGAGCTGTTATGGTCGCTCCGCGCTTCATCAAACGCCAGGCCGCCACCGGCGAGTCCAGGCCCGCCGACAACAGGCATACGACGTTGCCAGCCGTGCCGACCGGCAACCCGCCCACTCCCCTGCTCGTCTGGGCGTACACAAAGGCCGAGCCCTCAATCATCTCAACACAAAGCCGCGCGTCGGGCTCCCGCAAGCGCACGGTCTTCTGGGGGAGCCGTTCGCAGAGCCACGCGCCGATAACGCGGTTGAGTTGCATGCTGTCGATGGGGAAATCCGTGTTTGCGCGCCGTGCGTCCACCTTAAAGGTCTCATACGGCTCGCAGCACTCAAGCGCCCAGAGAGCCGCCGCGTAGACGTCCTCAAGCCGTTGTGCCGTCCGTACGCCACGAGAGACGCGCACAACGCCCGGAACGCTCGCAGCCGCCTCAGCAACCGCAGCGGCCTCCTCCTCGCTCTCTACCGCAACGAGCAGCCGCCCCGAAACGCGCGAAACGCGCCCCGTGGAGATACCGCTGAGGCGCTTCTCTATGTTCTCCTTGAGTTTGCGCTCAAAACTTGAGCGGTTCCTGCCTTTGAGACCCACTTCATGATAGTGGACGAGGCAGACAAGACGGAGGTCCTTACCCTCGGGACTCATCGATTCCAAACTGCTGGTGGTCATAGCCCACCTCGTTACGATATATCTCCTCCATGGCAAGCGACAGCGGCTTGCGGCCGGCAAGCTGCGCTATCTGCGTGGCGGATTGCAGGGCAATGGCACGGTCACGCTGCCCACGCATCATATCGTTAATATCCCGGGAGCGCTCCGAAGCGATGGAGCAAAGCAGGTACTTGTCGTTGTTCGACTTCTCCAGCAACTCATCAATGGGCGGTTGCATCAAAGACATGGTGATTCCTCATTTCGAGATTCGTACATCCGTTGTGTTCATTACGTTGGTCACGCGCTCGCGTCAATCGGTTTCGCCTGGCACACACGCCAGGTGCCGATACAACTCTTCGGCAGCGATCTTGAGGTCATCATTGACCACAACCGCCTGGTAGCTGTCTCGGCAGGCCATCTCACCAACAGCGTTTGCCATCCTGCGTTGCAAAGACGCCTCGCTCTCGGTCCCACGCTCTCTCAGTCGCCGCTCGAGCACCTCAAAGGAGGGAGGAGCGATGTAGATGAGGATCGCCTGCGGCAACTTCTCCCGCACCTGGAAGGCGCCCTGGGGATCGATCTCCAAGATGACGTCCACTCCCTGGTTGAGTCGCTGCTCAACCTCCTGGCGGATGGTTCCATAACGCTCGCCGTGGACGGTAGCCCATTCGAGCAGACCGTCCACGGCGATGAGGCTATCGAATTCCTCATTGCTGAGAAAGAAGTAGTGCACGCCATTCTCCTCGCCTGCGCGCGGAGGACGGGTCGTCGCGGAGATAGCAAGCCACACCGCTTCGAGCTTTGGCACTACTCGAGCCAGCAATGTCCCCTTGCCGGCTCCTGATGGCCCGGAAACAACAAAGAGGTTTCCGGCCATGGGAAACTATCCCAGGCGCTCGAGCAGAGCCGCCTTCTGCTTCTCGCCCAGACCCTTGACTCGACGAGTGTCGGAGATGTCAAGTTCTGCGAGCAGCTTGGCCGCTTTCGCCTTCCCATATCCGGGCAGCGACTCAACAAGGGCGATGACCTTGATCTTATCGACGATGGGATCGCCGGCCTTTGCGAGTACATCGGCGAATGACAGCTCACCGCTCTTGACCTGTGCCCTGAGCGCAGCACGGGCGCTTCTTGCGGCAGCGGCTTTCTTCAGTGCTTCCTTGCGTGCTTCATCTGACAGTGGTGGCAATGCCATACTAACTCCTTTGTTATCTGGGATAATGACGCATCCGATTGTACGGTTCCTGCGCTGATTTGGCAAGAGAAAAGCCTTTTATACCCCCTGTATTACCGGTTTTGTTACTTCTTTGCGACGCAAAAGGCCATTTGGGACCAACTACGGCCTCACCGAACCGCAGCTGTCGCCAAGAGCGCCAAAGAGGGAAAGGGGATAGACTTGAGAAGGATGGTGGGCCCTGCAGGATTCGAACCTGCAACCAAGGGATTATGAGTCCCCTGCTCCACCGTTGAGCTAAGGGCCCAAACATCGCAGATGGGATTGTACCCTAAAACCTCCATCCGCGAAACCCGCATAGGTGAGAAAAAGCGCCAGAGCGGTCTGGTGCCGCTCTGGCGCTCAAGAAAGAGCGTGTTAATCGCGTACGGGTCAGCTGGTCTCGTCGGAGCCGAGAGTGACCTCTATGGTCTTCGTCTCGCCGCTGCGCTGCACCTCAAGGCTTATCTTGTCACCCACAAGGTGCCCACGGACGCTGATAACAAGCTCGGCTCCGGAGGCGATGGGTGAACCGTCCAGCTTCGTGATGACGTCGCCCTCTTTGAGCCCAGCGCTCTCAGCAGGAGAGCCGCCAACGACCTTGCTGATGTAGGCGCCGGCCTGAACACCGGAGTCGAGGCTGGATGTGCTGCCAGGCTCAACGGTGCGCAACTGGACGCCGAGGAACGCATGCACGACCTCTTTGCCAGCCATTATCTGTTGAGCGATGTTCATCGCGTAGTTGCTCGGGATGGCAAAACCCACGCCGGCCGAAGTGCCCGAACTTGAGCTTATGAGTGTGTTGATACCGATGAGCTTACCTTCGGCGTTCACGAGGGCACCGCCCGAGTTACCGGGATTGATGGCCGCGTCCGTCTGGATCATGTTGGCATAGACGTTGGTCCCTGCCTGTGACTCCATGGTCGTCGAACGGAAAAGCGCCGAGACGATACCGGTTGAAACCGACTTCTCAAGACCGAAGGGGCTGCCCAACGCCATGACCCACTCACCAACATTGACCTCACTGGAATCCGCGACCTCGATGGGCTTGAGGCCGGTCGCCTCAACCTTGAGAACGGCGAGGTCGGAGGTAACGTCCTGGCCCTTCAGGGTTGCCTTGAGCTGGGTGTTCTGGTCGAAGCGTACCATGAATTCCGTACCGCCCTCAACAACATGGTAGTTGGTAAGGATGTAGCCGTCCTCACTGATGACGACTCCGGAACCCAGACCGTATTCCTCAAGTGTGCCGCCGCCATCGGAGCCGAAATCATCGTAGAAGCCGCTGCTGGAAGGGGCGTAGACATCGATGTTGACCACCGAAGGGAGGGCCTTGGCGGAAACAGCCTCGGCAAGACTCACATCCTCACCGCTGGGATTGATGACGATCTGGTCGCCATCGCCTATCTGGATGGCGTCGCTTGAACCCGGAAGGAGGTTATTGGCGACGAGAGAAAGTACCCCGAAGCTCACCGCGGCGCCAACGAGGACGCCGACAAGGCCCATGACGAGCGCGAGCCCCTTCGACGAGTCGCGCGTCTTATGCGGCTGCGCAGAGGTGGCCGTATGCTGGGGCTGCGTACCAGCTTTATGCTGCACCGTAGGCGGCCTGACGGCAAGAGGAGGAGTCTGATACTGCGGCTGCTGCGGCTGGTAAGGCTGTTGATAGGGCTGCTGTGGCTGATAGGGTTGATGCTGTTGCGGTGCCTGATAGGGTTGATACTGTTGCGGCTGATAGGGCTGCTGCGGCTGGGCCCAGGTCTGATTCGACAACGGCGCCTGTGGTTCTGCCTGCGACGGCGTTGGCGGCGTTGGCGCCAGAACCGGCTCTGCCGTCTCGGGTTGAGCTGCGGGAGCAGAAGCCACAACCTGCTCTAACACCTCAGACTGAACTTCGGAGGCCGGCGCCGCAACCGGCTCTGCTGTCTCGGGCTGAGCCACGGACGCGGGCAATAAGACCTGCTTTGGCGCCTCAGGTTTTACGGCTTCTTCGGGCACAGCCGGCTGCGTACCCTCCGGAAGAACCGGTGAGGACGTCTCGCGAGGCTCAGTGTCCTGTTGATTGAAATCGGTCATAGTTTCACCTCTTATCTACCTTGTGCATGATGCATGGGTACCTTATCCTTGCGGGATGTTCACGCACAACGATAGCATCCCCGCCTTAAAGAAACCTTAAAGCACCGTTTAGACGCCGAAGCGCTCTCCAAGATAGGTTATGATGTCATCGCTCTCGTACAGGGGCTTGCCCTCAATAAACAGGCAAGGGACCTGGTTCTTCTTCCCCACCTCAAGAAGCGTTTGCAGGTTCTCAGGGTCTACTGTGCTTCTGAGGTCGATAACGATGCCGTGCCGCTCCATAAAGCGCAGCACCTTGAGGCTATACGGGCAGGTCGGCAGATAATACAGGGACAGATCTTCCATTCTCGCACCTTCTCTCGTTCATCCGGTCGCGCATCGGCGCACCGGACCCATTCGGCGGCCATCCACATACCGGGCCGTCCTGCCTATTGTACGGCAAAGCGGCGGCCCTGTGGACAAGACCCCGCCAGCGACACGCTATCGTCACTCAGACGCGTCAGCATCGGTCTGGGGAGTGGGCGCAGCGCCAGGTACCTCGGCAGAAAGCGCCGGACGCGGCATGATGAGCGAGAGCACAACGCCGAGGGCAGCGATGACGATGAGGGCGAAGTAGACCACGTGGACCGAATCGAGCAGCACCGCGACTATCTGGTCCCAGCTCACCCCTTCTTGATAGGCCGCCAAGTCGTAGAGATTGCCGAGGTCATACTGCGTGATGCCCCCTTCCTCAAAACCCTGGATGATGCGTGCGTTAAACAACGCCCCGAATACGCTTATCCCGATGGTCTGTCCCAAGGTCCTCACCAGCGAGTTCACAGCGACAGCCGCGCCGCGCTTCTCAAAACCCACGGAGTTCTGGATTATCATCGTCTGCGTTGTCATCGCTATGCCCGGGCCTATGCCGAACAGAAAAGCCACCACGACGATGAAGATGATCGGACTGTCCTGAGTAAGAAGCAACAGCGGCAACAGGAGCAGGAACGTGGCCCCCATACCGATGGCATTGAGGGGTTTGCCGCCGAAGCGCAGCATGAGTTTGCCCAGGGGAATCGACACCAGCATCCATGAGACCGAGGAGGCCAGCAGCGCCAGGCCGGCGAAGAGCGGCGTAAGACCTCGAACATTCTGTAGGTAAAGCGGGGTGTAGACATCGAAGGCAAAGATCACCGCCATCAGCAACAGGGCGACGATGTTCACAAAAACGCTCGACTTCGTCAGCACATCGAAGGGAACAATAGGTTCTGGCGAGCGCCTCTCGATGCGATAGAACACAAACAGAAGCAGCACCGATACCGCCAACAGCACCGCGTTGCGTGCGGTGAGCAAGGTGGCGCCTTCATCCGCGAACACAAAGATCGCGAGAAAGGCCAGCATCGCCAACGTGAGCGTGACGATTCCCGGGAAATCGATGTGGTGGCGCTGGCGATGGAAGTCCTCGGTAAAACTCGTTTGCAGGATGACTATGGTAAGCAGGCCGAAGGGTATATTGATGAAGAATATCCAGTGCCAGGACAGAAGATCGATGAGCAACCCTCCGAGGAAGGGACCGAGCAGCCCGGCCACGCCCCAGACCATACTCAACATCCCCTGAACTTTGCCACGCTCGTTTAGGGGAAAGACGTCGCCGACGATGATCATCGGCACCAGGTAGATGGCGCCAGCGCCGATGCCCTGCACCGCGCGGAAGATGATGAGCGAGACCATGTCCTGCGCAAAGCCGCACAACACGCTGCCCACCAGGAATATGACGATGCCCACCATGAGCATGCGTTTGCGCCCGTACAGGTCGCTGAGCTTGCCGTAGATGGGGGTTGCCAGCGCACCCGTGAGAAGGTAGAGCGAGAACACATGGCTGATGAGGTCGAAGCCCTGCAGGTCCCCGACGATGGTGGGAATGGCAAGCGTCACGATGGTGCCCTCGACGGCAGCCAGGAACATCGCCAACGCAAGCGCGGCAATAAGTCTGTTCTTCTCAGCGGATGTCAGCAAAGTTGTCATATGATGATTGTAGGGTAAATGGAGGCCCTTTGTGATACGGAGATGAGGTATGCAATGGAAGTCTTACTGCTTAACGGAAGCCCCAACGAAAAACGCTGCACCTACACCGCACTGAGCCAGGTGGCGGCCGGGCTTGAGGAAAACGGCGTGGGCGCCCACATCCACTGGCTGGGAGCCGAGCCCGTAAAGCCCTGCATCGGCTGCGGCGCCTGTGGGAGAACAGGCCGCTGCGCCTTTGGCGCGACAGACGGCGTTAACGCCCTCATCGAGAAGGCTCAGGCCACCGACGGGCTGGTCCTGGGGTCGCCGGTATTCTTTGCCGGGATCAACGGCTCGCTCAAAAGCACGCTGGACCGCCTGTTCTTCGCGGCGAGTTCGCGTCTTGCCTTTAAGCCGGGAGCCTGCATCGTCAGCGCGCGCCGCGCGGGGACCACTGCCGCTCTGGAACAGCTCAACAAGTACATCAACTACGCCCAGATGCCTCAGGTCGGCTCATTTTACTGGCCCATGGTGCACGGGCAGGCGGTTGAGCACGTGCTGCAGGACGAGGAGGGTATGCAGATAGCCTACCAGCTGGGAGCCAACATGGCCTGGCTGCTGAAGTGCCTCGAGGCCGGCGCGGCCGCGGGCATACGCCCCACCCAACCCGATAAGCGGGCGCGCACCAACTTCATCCAGCCCTCCGTCGGTTGAGGCAACGGCACGGTTCTCAGTCGTCGCCCTCGTGATAGACGATGTCCAAGAGCTCCTCCTTGTTGTGCACGCCGGTTTTGGTATACAGGCGCTTCATATGCGTCTTAACGGTATTCAGGGAGATGAACTCGGTCTCGGCGATGTACGGAGCGCTGCGGCCCCGGATGAGGAGCGCAAGTATCTCGGTCTCGCGTTTGGAAAGCGCGTAGTGCTCGCGGATCTCCGCCAGTCGTTGCTCCGAGACCCCGCTGCTTGCGTCTGGCTTCTTCTGCGCAAGCATCACCAGGTAGATGGTCGCGATTGCCAAGTAGACGATCTTAAGCGTCAGGTCGACCGCGTTGCCTATCTCGCGCCCAAAATACTGCAACGTATTGAAGGCGAGAAACGATGCTGAGGAAACAGCCGCAAGCATCCCCAGGGTAAACGACAGGGGCAGCCCGTTTCTGGCCTCTACCCCCAGGCGAAAGACGAGCAGCAGACAGAGCGTCGTCACCGAGAAGCCGACCGGCGCGCTGGACAGAAAGATGCTGAAGTCGCTGTTGAGCCCGATGAGGCTGCTGAAGCCCTCGTTCCATACCGCGATGAACCAGGCCACCAGGATGCTCGCCACGCAGACCAAAGGGGCGAACAGGCTGAAGGGTCTGAGGGAATCAAGCGAGTCTCTGCGAGTAAGTGCCCACAGCAAAACCCCCGCGAGACACGCGCCCAAGGCCGAGGCCCATTGATGCGTGGAGTATGAATCCTGCGCGAACACCGGCTCGGTGAAGGCGATGCCCCAAAGAAAGGCGTTGATGGACATGCAGAGTATCAGGCCCAGAAAGATGAGCCAGTTGCGCTCCAAGGCGCCACGCGCCAACTCAAGCGCGCTTATCTCCCGGCCATACTCAACATCCTTATTGCCGCCGACCACGACAGGCAAGGCGGAAGACGCCACCACAAGCACCGTAAGTACCACCGCAAGCAGCGGCCGAGGCGCAAATGGCAGGATGAGCTTTATGGGGCTCGCTATGAGCACGGCGTAGACAACCCGACGAAAGGCTCGGGGCGTCTGCCGCGACGCTATCTCCATCCCCCACCCCATACCGAGGATACTGAGGCCGAGACCGAGCGTCATGCCGCCCAAAACAACAATCACAACGGGAAGCCCCGAGTAGACAGAGAGTCCGATGATGGCACCCCCGAGGACCGCACACGCGCTCCCCTTTGCCCCCATGAAGCGATAGTGCGCCTTTGGGTCGAGGGTGCCCCTGAACGCGTAGACAAGGCCGCAGACGATAATCGTTATAAGCATGGCGAAGAGAGCGAATCGGGTCGCTTCGCTTCCTCCGAGCATGAACACGGCAGAAGGGCTGCCATCGCTGAGGAACAGCAGCAACGTAACGAAGGCGACAAGGCCCACCTGCCTCAGCAGTACCTCACCGCGAAGTAAACCCGGCTTCTTCTCCTCTATCAAAGCCTGCGTCCCTTCTTCCCGTTCTTGGTTTCTCCCACCCACTATGATGCCATATCCGAGCCGCGCGGACATCCGTCAGTGCCCGCCGAACAAAAATCACACCAATCGTGTGACAGCAGACAATGAAGGACATCATCAGGCGACAGACAGAAAAGCCCTGTGCCCATAGGCTTACAGAAGCAGCATGCCGAGCAAAGGGCAAAGGGCCTGCCGACATGCGACAAGAGGAGCCACCTGGCTCCGAACCACTCTGCCGTCAATCAATGAAGGAGGAATGATGAAGGCACAAAAATCCTTACGCCAGAATCCAAACCGAGTGTCTGAACGGGAATCCGTGGACAGGGACACAGGCACGGACGCAATCAGCAGACGTAACTTCCTCAAGGGGGCAAGTATCCTCGGCGCCACGGGGATGCTGAGCACAGGCGCCGTAGCACTTGCGGCCTGTGCGCCATCCGAGAGCGGTTCAGACGACACGAGTGACGCCTCGGGCGGTAGCATCGGCGTGGACAGCACGTTGGCGCTTTCCCCCGCTGGCTCCAACTACCCCTGGCCGGCTGACCCGCCGGAGATAGCAGACGCCGATGTGGAGGAGACCCTCGACTGCGACGTGGTTGTTGTCGGCCTGGGCGTCGCCGGTTGTGCGGCCTTCCGCGCGGCCGCCGAGGGCGGGGCAAAAGTTGTGGGGTTTGAGAAGGCAAGCCAACCACAGTGCCGCAGCTCGCAATACGCGTATATCAACGGGCCCCATTCCGAGCTCTGGGGTTTGCAGACTTTTGGCGATGAGGAGCTTATGGAGGTCATCGAGACCGAGGTCAAAGAGCAGAACTATATGGTCAAACAGGACATTTGGGTACGCTGGGCCAAGGAGAGCGCAGCGGCTGTCGAGTGGTACTGCAACGGCGTCCCCGGTTTTAACTTTGAGCCTCAGCCGATGTCGATGGCTGGCCCGCCCGAGGAAGGCGCCGAAGCTGAGCCTACTGTTCCCGGCATCGGAGGAGGCCCACCAGCCAGCCCTGACACCGATTATTCCGAAGACCGCAACGCCTACAATGTGACGCTGTTCTTCTCCGACCACCAAGCGATGCTCGATGGCCAGATAGCAACCGGCGAGTCACTGGGTTCCGCGGCCTTCTTCGGGCATTTCGTCGAGAAGCTCGTCGTTGAGGGCGGCAGGATAGTGGGCGTCTATGCCCGCAACGCCGAGACCGGAGCGTACAAGAAGATCAACGTCAGCAAAGGCGTCATCATGGCCACGGGCGATTATCAGGCTAACACCGATATGGTGCGCTTCTTCTGTCCGTCCCTGATCGAGAACGGCAACATCAACTCCTATCCGAACCGTGACGTTGAGGGCAACCTCTGCAACACAGGAGACGGCTACTGGCTGGGTTATTGGGCCGGCGCGTCCATCCAGCTGTACCACGCGCCGATGACCCACGTTATGGGCGGCGTGAACAGCCTGGACAGCGAGACGGTGATGGGCGCCTTCGGCACCGCTCCGTACCTGCATCTTAACTGGCACGGCGAGCGCTTCATGAACGAGGACATCACAAACGTCAACATGGAGTATTGCGTAGACCTCCAACCCCGACGGCAGTTCCTGACGATCTACGACGCCAAGTTCGCCGATTATCCGGAGATGTCCAGCTTGTTCGGAGGCACTCAGGAATCCGTTGACGCTGCAATTGCGGCGGGCCAGGGCTTCAGAGGCGAGACGATCGATGAGCTGCTCAACAACATCAAGGGCTTTAATGGCGCCGAAGGGTTGGATGATGCCGGCAAAGCCGCTGCGAAGAAGTCTATCGAGCGCTACAACGAGCTGGCAGCCAAGGGCATAGACGAGGACTTCAACAAGATCCCCAAGTATCTGAAGCCGATCTCGACTCCTCCCTTCTACGCCGAGATTACGGGCAACGCATACTGCCTGGTCATCATCGGCGGCGGCCTGGAGAGCGACAAGGAGGCCCACGTGCTGGACAAGGAGCGCAACATCATCCCCGGCCTCTATGCCGCAGGCAATATCCAAGGCAACCGTTTCGCCGTTAAGTACCCCTTCAAGCTGGGAGGCGCGAGCCACTGCCTGGCGATGTTCTACGGCTACATAGCCGGCCAGAACGCGGCAGCGGGACTCTAAGGAACTGTTGGTTTTATCTACGTGTTAAAGCCCCAGGTAGTTTAGATTGTCAATCGAGGGAAAGGAATAGGAATGAGTACAAAAAGCAAGACCAACAAGGCCAGTATCGACCGACGCGATTTCCTCAAAGGAGCCAGCGTCCTCGGCGCCGCAGGCGTGCTCGGAGGCTTGGCGGCCTGTTCGCCGAGTAGCGATTCCGGTGGAGGAAGCACAGGCGGAGGCGGCACGGCATCAGGTGGCGCAGCCACTAAACCGATTGCCGGCGCCATCACCCCCGAGGACTGGTTGGGAGAGCCGCCACAAATCGCCGATGCTGATATTTCTGAGACTGCGGACTACGATGTTGTTGTACTGGGTGGTGGCCATGCCGGTACCCAGGCAGCTTTGGCGGCCGCTCAGGCCGGATCCAGCGTTGCTGTCGTAGAGGCTCAACCCAAAGACGCCTTTGTCTGCTTCGGTGACGATCTCTGTAGCTACAACTCCCAATTCATGATTGGGAAAGGCTACGGACCCTATAACGTCGGCGAGATCGTCTCCGAATTTGTGCGCCGAGGCGGCGGCCGTGTTTCCGCCCCAATCATCAAGCTGTTTGTGGAGAACTCCGGTGAGATGTTCGACAACATGGTTTCGCTCATCCCCGAGACCAGCACCATGCTCGATCTGGATAGCTTCCAGTGCATCATCCAACACGCCTATGGCAAAGAAGACGGTTCATACTACCCTCTGCTCATCGGCGGCTATAAGTCTTGGGCAACGACGCTACAGACCATCGGCACCTCCAATCCAACCCCCGTGGATGGTCGCACCGGTATCAGCCGCTTGACCGAGTTTGAGATCTACGCCCGACTGGAGGCGGAGCGACTCGGCGCCCAGTGGTACTTTGAGCATAAGGCTGCCGTTTTGGTGCAAGATGGAGATGCTGTTACCGGCGCCATTGCTGAAAAGCCGGACGGTACCTACCTCAAGCTCAATGCCACAAAAGGCGTAGTACTGACCTGCGGCGATTTCTCTGCCAACGCAGATATGGTCTACAATCTGCTCGGCGATGTTAATGAATGGGGCGTACGCGTTGGGGAAGACCGTGCCGAAATGGCTGGCAACGGCCGCGATGGCATGGGCCAGAAGTTGGGTTGTTGGGCTGGCGGCGCCATTGAGCCGTCGCCCCGACCCTCGATGAATGGCGGTATGCCTCCCGGCCCTTGGGGCACAGCTCCCTTCCTGATGCTCAATGGCGACGGAAAGCGATTCCTGGACGAGACCATGGCTCAGGTTGCCACGGCTGCCGAACTCCGGCAGCGCCCCAGCTTTATCTCTGTGATTACCGACTCGCAGTTCATGGAAACGGTTAAGCTCTCCGGGGTCGACCACGGTGCGCCCAACTGGGGAGCACCCGAAGTCCTCTATGCCGCGGAGAAAGAGATGAACGCCACACCCATTGGACCTGACGGCGGTTCGGTATCGATGGTCTCGATCATCAACGTCGGCATGATGTCGCCGGAGGTTGCTGCTGCATCGGGATACGTGACTCCAGCCCCGACAGAGGATGCCGCCCCTGCTCCCGCAGGCGAAGCACCCGCTGAGGGTGGCGAGGAGGGCGCGCCGATGCCTGGTTTCGGTGGTCCCAACGTCTGGGCAGGCAATACCATAGAGGAGATGCTCGGTTACATCGGATATGAGGGCGAAGCTCTGGAGAACGCCAAGGCGTCCATCGAACGCTACAACGAACTCTGTTATAAGGGCGTCGATGAGGACTTCGGCAAGGACGCAGATGTTATGATTCCTGTTGATAAGCCACCGTTCTATGGTTCCAAGGGCCTGAACCCCGGAACTACGGCAGCAGGTTTGGTGTCACTGACCGGACTGCTTACCGACGAGAACCTTAACGTACTCAAGGCCGACCGCTCCGGTCCTATCAAGGGCCTTTACGCAGCCGGCAACTGCCTGGGGCAACGCTATGGCATTACCTATTCCACCCCCAGCGCTGGCAACTCCATGGGCATGGCCATGACCCATGGCCGTGTGGCGGGCAAGATCGTCGCCGCGTTGTAGCCGTGTAGTTTAGTGCCTTTCTTCCTTCTTTCGGCGCGCCGCTGGTTTTCCCACCAGCGGCGCGTCCCCTGTTTGGATGCGAAACTCCCGCATGCCAAAAGCGTTAACAGGCTATACTGCTGAGTGGCATTTACTCGATTGCACAACCTCCGCACGATTGCAGAACAGGAGTCGGCAGGCAGCAATGATATACACGGTGGGGATTGTCTCCGATACGCATGGGCGGCTTCCATCTGCCGTGCTCACGGCGTTTGCGGGGTGCGATTATATACTGCACGCGGGCGATATCGGCGCGCAAAGCGTGCTGGACGAACTTGAGGCGACTGCGCCCGTCACAGCCGTGTTGGGTAACTGCGACTGGCCCGAGCATTACACCAACGCCGGAGAAGTGAGCGAATGGGCGCACGTTGAGGTGGGTGGCGTGAGCTTCTTCATGATGCACCGCCCCGAAGACGTGATGGCCGCCTTGCGCGGTCACGGCCTGCCGCCTAACGCCCTTGCCACCCTCCCGCAGGTCTGCGTCCACGGACACACGCACATACCCCGCACCGAACAGACAGGCGCCTCGCTCACCCTATGCCCCGGCTCTCCCACCCGCCCCCGCGGAGGCAGCAATCCCAGCGTAGCACTGCTCACCATCAACGAAGGAACAGTAAAGGGCGTAGAGTTTGTAGAGCTGTAGCGTTTAAGGCGCTACAGCCAAACAGCCTTAACAATGATGAGGGCAAGGATAATTGGAAGCCACCCCAGCTCGGCGCCTCAATCACACCGTAGTGCAGGCGCCCAAAACCGGCGTAACTTACTAAACAGCTACCGCTTGTCCCTTGAGCTTGATGGTGGGGATCTTCTTACCGACGAGCTTTTCTATGCTGCGCAAGGTCTTGCGGTTATCGGCGTTAACAAACGAGATGGCGTCTCCCGCCTTACCTGCACGACCGGTGCGACCGATGCGGTGCACATAATCCTCGGGAGAATCGGGAAGGTCAAAGTTGATGATATGCGCAACGTTGGAGACGTCGATGCCGCGTGCCAGCAAGTCGGTTGTCACCAGGATGTCCGTCTTGCCCTTGCTGAAGTTGGCAAGTGCCCGACGGCGCTGCGACTGCGTCTTGCCAGAATGGATGGCCTCGGCGCCATAGCCGGCCCCGCAAAGTTGCTTCGCACACTTATCGGTGCGACCCTTAGTGCGCGCAAAGACGATTGTGCGCTC
>JAITEK010000140.1 GCA_031282085.1 Coriobacteriales bacterium | reverse complement strand
CCCGTCCGCGACCGCCTCCCCTGCGTCGTTGAGCAGCCGGATGTTGAGCAGCGGCGAGGGCTTGCCCATCGAGCCGGGACGCGGCTCGACCCAGGGGAAGGTCGCGAGCAGGACCGGGCCCTCCGACTGGCCGAAGCCCTCCCGTATCATCTTGCCGGTGAGTTCAAACCAGCGCTTCGTGACGTCGGCGTTGAGCGGTTCGCCCGCGGTGGCGTAGTTTTCGACACTGCTCAGATCGAAGGAGGCGAGGTCTTCCTGCAGCATGAAGCGATACATCGTCGGCGGCACGCAGAAGGTGGTGATGCGGTACCGTTCGATGCGTTTGAGCAGTTCAAGTGGGTTAAAGCGCAGCGTGTCGAAGGCAAAGATCACAGCTCCGGCAATCCATTGGCCGTATATCTTGCCCCAGCCGAACTTGGCCCAGCCACTGTCGCTCACGCTGCAATGCAGATGGTTCTCCCGCACCTGCTGCCAGTACTTCGCCGTGATGATATGCCCGAGCGGATGCACAAAGTTGTGCGCGCACATCTTTGCCAACCCCGTGGTGCCCGAGGTGAAGTAGATGAGCATGATGTCGTCGTTGCGGGTGGCCGCGTCGCCGGTAGGCCGTTGCCAGTCCTCGGAGGCTTCCTCCACGAGCCGCTCAAAGGAGAGCCAGTTTGTCGCGCCAGCGGCCATCTCCGCATCAAGAGCATGCGAGGCATGCGACACGCTGTTCCCACTCACGAGGACGCGCAGCTCAAGACCGGGGCACTTTGGCATGGCAAGCTCAACCTGTTCACGCACGTAGGCGTCGTCCAGGGCGATGAGGGCCTTGGCGCCCGAGGCGTTGAGGCGGTAGACGATGTCCTTCTTGGTGAGTTGCGTGGTGGCGGGGATGATGGTCGCGCCTATCTTGCAGAGCGCGACGGCGCAGACCCAATACTCCCAGCGCTGCCGCAGGACGACCATCACGATGTCGCCCTTGCGGATACCCTGCTCCCACAGCGCGTTGGCAAGCCGGTTGGAGAGCCGCGAAATCTCGGTAAACGTTAAAACGCGCTCCTCGTCAGCATCATTGCACCACACGAGCGCCCGCTTCTCCGGCTCTGTGCGTGCCCACTCGTCAACCACGTCGTAGGCGAAGTTGAAGTTCTCCGGCACCTCGATGCGGAAGTCCTCAAAGAAGTCCTCATATGAGTCGAAGTCGATACGGGGACAGTATTTCTTAAGTATATAGTCCATGGTCGTTTTTCCTTTTGGATGGTCGATACGCGAACAGGTCACTCCGTGATCATGGTCACAAAGGTCGCCGGCCCATCCGAGCCGCAACGCTGGCCATGCGGGATCTGCGGGTTGAAGTAGACGCTGTCGCCTACGTTAAGCTCGATCTCGCGGTCGGCGAACACGAGGATCACCGTACCCTGCGTCACGTAATTGAACTCCTGCCCCGCATGGGTGACCAGCTCCGCCGGCTCATCGCTGGGGTCCAGCGTGACCAGCAGCGGCTGCATGACCTTACCGCTGTAGTTGTAGGCGAGGTCCTGGAAGTGATAACCCGGGAACCGGTCAACGACCTGTCCTTTGCCCGCCCGCACAACCTGGTAGGTGCTCAAATGGGTGGAACCGCCGGTGAGAAGCACGGCCATATCTACATTACAGACGTGGGCAATGTGCATGAGCAGACTTGCCGGAACGTCAAACCCCGTTTCCTCATAGGCGCGGTAGACCGCGCGGTCCACGCCGAGCTTGTCGGCGAATTCCTCAACACTATAGCCGCAGGCGTCGCGCAACCCCGCGATGCGCTGAGCAAGTTCTCTGAATTGACTGTCTGGCACCTGGCTCGACGCCAGGCTGTGGGAAGAAACCATGACTATCCCCTATGATCGCGAACGGCAGAACGTAAGTGTAACAGAAAATTAATCCACTCAGCGAGACGCTCCGGCCCTCCCTCCCCCATCTGTTGAGTTAAACTGGTGGAGGCCCTATAATGCGGAAAGCGCCTATTGTGGAGATTTAATGGAATTTGAAGCGATTTCCGCTGATGGAGCAAGAAATGGTGCGGATTTGGTACCATTTTGAATAGTGGCATCGTTATGCCACTAGCACTGTTATGTGCCAAAACGAGGCGGATGACAACGGGGAAAAGGGTAGTGCGTAGAGGCAAAGATGCAGGGGTATTCATTTTGATTGCGGAGAACGGCTAAAACGCCGCTCAGCCGAGGAGAGGGACGGCTTCCCGGCACAGTGCAATCCTGTTTCTTGTTCATAGTACCCAACTCTCCCCGCGTGCGTAGCGGCTTTTGTTGCTTGTCGTGTTAAATGACGGGAAAGGGGTACCATTGTGAAAGTCAGGGGGAACGCCAATCGGCATGCCAGGATTCCTTCGATAGCGCCGAGAAAGGCGACGGGTAGAAGGATAGCGGAGAGAATGGGCTCGCCGAGCAAGGTGCTTGCCGCTTTGCTTGCCCTGAGCATAACCGTGCTTCTCGCCCTGCCACTTGCCATCTCCGCCGAGGACTTCGGCATCGGAGAGGGGTCATCCCTCGAGTCCGAGGCGACAACCGCCGAGGATGGCGAGTCGGAAGCCCCTGCGGAAGAAGGCACGTCTGAGGAGGCTTCTGAGGAGGCTTCTGAGGAAGCGGCAGAGGGAACCACGGAGGAGGCTTCTGAGGAGTCCTCCGAAGAAGCGGAGGCCTCAGCCGAGGACGGCGAGGCATCTGAGGAAGAAGCAGCCCCTCTGGGCGCTGTCGCGGGCGGCATACAGACCCTGGGCCTCACACCCATGGCAGCCGATGTCGAGGTAGGAAGCTGGGCAGAACTGCGCGACGCTATAGCTGACCCCTCCGTCTCGCGCATCACCCTCCTCAACGACATCCAGCGCACCGGTGGAACAGGCGAGGCCAACGACCTGCCGGTCATCAACCGGAACCTGGAGATAAACGGTAACAACCACATCCTCGATTTCAGCAACGACGGAACAGTAACGGCGATAAACAGGGCTGCCTTCAAGCTGGCCCAGGCTCCTTCCGCGCAGAGCTTCAACATCCACACCATCAAGGTGATACGCGGCAACGCGACAACGTATCCGCTGATCAGCGCCAATGGGAACCAGGATCACGACTATCAGAACGCTGCTACCGCTAACTGGACGATCAATATCGGCGACCTCACGGGCGTCGGCGCGCCGACTTCTGGCCTTGTGAGCGCCTCGGATTCCAGCGTGGTGCTCTCCGGGGGCGTCACCTGGAACATAGCGCAGGCGAACAACTATCGCAACATCAACGCAAAGAGCGTTATCTTTGCCGAGTACTCCCAGGTCTCCCTCAAATCGGGAGGCAATGTCATCGTGGCGTACCCTGCCACACAGAACCTCAGTACGGTAGCCTCTGTTGAGGCGCGCACCGGTGCACAGGTAACCCTGCACAGCTACGGCAACGTGGCCTCCAGCGATACTGCCAGCGGTGGCAGCGCCATCCGCATCAACCAGGGTATCAACACCACCACTGCTGACGAGAGCAGCGCCAATGCGCGCTCCCTCATCAAGGTCGCCAGCGGCGCCCACCTGTATGCCTCCAGTAACGGCAACGGTTATGGCCGTTGGGGCGGCGTCGTGGTCCTCGGTGGCGGCGGTGGCGGTGGCGACGCCTCCTACAACTCCGGCCGTATCGCGGTTGATATAAGCGGCGGCGGCAAGCTCGAGGTCGACAGCTTCGGAGCGATGCCCGCCATGATCCAGCAGGTTCCCCGTGCAACCTTCAAGGTCGAGGGCGGCGGCTCCCAGCTGAGCCTGCACTCGACGTCTGCCACAGGAACGTGGGGCGAGTACGAGGCGACGCTACGCTTCCGCTATGTGGGCAACCAGACCTTCGACGTGAGCAATGGGGCGCGGGTGAACGTCACGCTCGACGCCCATACCGGGGGCAACCCGGCAGCCATCCGCTTCGGCGACGGGTCCTCCAATAACTTCCGCGTAAGCAGCGGTGGACAAGTCTATATATACAATGGCGGCAATGGAGTCGTCTCGAATGACACGAATAACGTGGGCGACAACACCGGTGTCGAGTACGACGCCAGCAACTTCGGCTTCTACCTGCAAGGCGATGACTCGGTTGTGCAGATTATCGCCAACGCAGGCCCGGCCATCGACGCCAACAACGAGACGGGTGGCGACATCTCCGTCGGCGAGGGTTCGATCTTCATAGCGCAGGGCAGGACGGCTGCCGCCACCGGCGCCATCTTCCGCACAGGCAACGGCTTCGCTTTCAGCGCGAACCATCCCAAGTATTACGATTTCTCCAACACGCGCGTGGGCGGCGGTAGGATATTCAACATCGCGGGTACCAGCAATACCTTCGCCTCCACCTACTCCGACGTCGCAGTCTGGGGCAATGGGACAAACGGCCGCAGCTACAATCCTGTTGACGGCAACCCCTATCGTTCCTGGACGCTCATCGACTACACGCTCTCCGGCACGAACTTCGGCGGCAACCTGACATCCAACGACTCGGACTTCAGCACGGATACCACCAGCTTCGGCCCCAACGGCCTGCTGCCCTACACGCGTATCAGCGGCAACAACGGAACGCCGACGGTCTACGACCTTGAGCCTCTGACGAACGCTGATAAATACGTCCGCGCGCACGTGACGGTACCCGAGGGCCCTGTCCCCGGTAGCCGCGGCGCGTGGGACGACGAGGTCTGGGTAGAGCTTGAGGTGCAGCCTGCCGATGGCAGCCGCTCCTACACAATCACCGCAATATCGCTGGAGGGTGAGGACATCTACGAGAAGGAGGCGGTCGGTCACATCGACGGCGTCGCCCGGTATGACAACGGCAGCTTCCTCAAGGTGGGAGACCGCTATCGCGTGACAAAGGCGTGGCGCGGCAACTCCGACCCCAACGCCTCGCGTCTGCACCTCTCCCGTCCGAGCGACCTGCCTCAGAGCTGGTTCACCGTTGCCGACGTAACCCCGCCCGCACCGGTTGTCATCACAAGCCACACCGAGCTGTGGCCCGAGGTCCGTACCCTTTCGGGAACCTACAGCAACCAGGCTGTGGTCGGCGCTCCCAATAACACCGATCCACTCACCGGCGTTTATGCCGCTATCGACAACAACGTCATCACCGACGCAAGCGGCAACACGGTGTACGCCACGCTCAATACCACGGCGAGGACCTGGAGCTACACGCTGCCGAGCAACATCACTTCCCTGCCGCTGGACAGCGTCCTTTCCTTTATCGCCGTCGACGGTAACGGCAACAGCAATCCGATAGGCAGCGCAAAACCACGGCACGACACAGTCCTGCCGCCGGCCGCCTCGCTCACCATACGGGAGTTCCCCGCGGAGTTGTCCTCCACAGATAAGCTCATCGGCTTCATAGAGGCGCGCGAGACGCAGAGCTCTATCGTCGGTGTGCCCGCCGCCCTCAAAGACCTCATCGGAGCGTCGGCCAAGGACAGACCCGGCAAGCAGAATCCCTATGGCACCGTAGTCAGCGTTATCCCCAACGCGCCTGACGTGTTGGGCTTTGCGGGTGAGACCTTTACCTATAGCGCCTGGATAGCCAAGTATGGCGCCGAGCCACCTGTGCATCTCAAGGACTATGAGATACCCTTCCAGCTCGACGGTCATCCTGCCTATACCTCAAGCGGAACGGTTACGGTGTTCCCGCGTGACCTGGTCGGCGACGGCATCGCCGCCAACAATATCGACATCACGATGCTCGACGCCACCGCGCTGGTCGCCAAGTCGGCGCGCGACCGCGACGCCGAGTTCATCCAGCGTGCGCAGGCAGTTGCCTGGGATACCGACCCGGCTGCAGCAAGTTCCAGCAGGGTGCGCGTTGTCTCCCATACCCTCCCGGCAGCACCCGCGCCGGGCGTGACCTACGAGGTTACCTTTGCCAAGGACACCGATCCTTCCAAGCTGATCACGGTTGACGTGCGCGTTGCCACGGTCAATCCTCCGGTTATCACCTTCCTGGAGGAGCCGCTCGTCATCACGCGTACTGCTGCCTCGCATGTCCTTACTCCTGATGAGCTCAAGGCGCAGATGCTGGTCTCCGACATCGAGGATACCGGCCTGTTGGACAAGACCCAGGTCTTCCTCCCCAACAGCTTGGCCCATCCGAGCATAGACAGCCACAACACGGGCGTCTATGTAGTTGATTACCGTGTAACCGACAGCGAAGGGGCGTCCACGAGCGCCAAGCGCGCCGTTATCGTCAACGACGGACGCTACGTCATCGTCGACGAGGATGGCGACCATCGTGCCGACATCGTCCTCGGCGCCCAGGACTTCATCCTCAATCAGAACGAGGTCAGCGGCAACGAGGACCAGGTGCGTTCCGCCTCCTACGCGGAAGCCTACATCGCCTCCGGGCCCAACGTAGGCGCCAGCCTCTCGACTTCCCTCCACCTCAAGAACATCCCCGCGGGCTACGTCGCGCGCGCTCAGTCAGGTACCTACCCCTTCGTATGGGAGGTTACCGGCTACAATGCCAGCACGAGCATCACCGGCACGGTCGTGCAGGCGGATGTTATCTATCCTGGTACCAAGTACGATCCCTATGCGCTCGTTGCCAATAACTTCCACAAGCGTCTGTCTGAGGCCGCTCGCATAATCACCGACACCGACTTCATCGCCGCGGCTGACGCCCGGGCCTACAAACTCGTGGACAACCTGGCCAATCCCACCGTGCGCGTCATCGATCGTGGCGGCTTCAGCGCGATAACGGGCAGCTACCCGGTGAAGTACGGTCTCACCGTGAGTGGCGCTCCGCTGGTAACCTCACCGCCCACGCAGGTCTCGGTCACCGGTTCCGTGGGCGAGGGTACGCCTCCCGAACTTGAGGTGACTTCTCCTGTCGAGGTGGCGCAGTTTGATTCCTTCGACCCGTTGACCGGCGTTACGGCATCCGACGTTGACGAGGGCAGCCTCCTCGCTCAGGTAGGCTACAACGCCCGTTCGACGAGCGGCTATGCCACAACGGCGGATACGGTCGATACTTCGGTGGTGGGTCTGTACCCGCTGCGGTACTGGGTCTTCGACGCCGAGAACAACAAAGACGAGGCGAACCGCCTCGTAGTGGTTAATGACGGCAGCTACAAGCTGGGCACCGGCAGGGTGCTGTACGCCAAGTCCTTTGTCGCCAGGCTCTCGGATGTAAGCTCCGATTCCGCCCAGGCAAAGCCCGAGATCATCTCGCGCTCATTTGCCCATACCTATGGCGATCCCGACGGCAACAGCGAAGGCCCCAACGGCGTGAGCGTTCCCGATCCCAACGGCACGGGCGGTTACGGTAAGGCTGTCGGCGAGTATGACGTCATCCTACAGGCCAACGACGTTCCCTCCGGCGTCATCCAAAAGAACGTCCGGGCCAAGGTCATCGACGCTGAGGTACTCCAGCCATCCAAGCCCAACACCACCGGCACCACCACCTATGTCTATGGCAACAACGCCCAGGTGACCCTCTCTGAGGCGCAGGCCATCGTCTCCGGCGGAGACAGCGCTCTGCTCTCAACCCTGGGAGCCGGCGTCACCTATGCCTACGCCGACGGAAGCCTGCAGTCGGATACCCCCGAGATTGTCTCGGTCTTTGGGCCTAACGGTATCGCGGTCTTCTCCACGGACTTCGGCCAGTACACGGTCACCGTCTCCGACGCCACGCGCGCCACCTTCATCGACCTGACGATAAGCGTTGGCCCCGGGCGCTTCCCCGAGATCACCGTTACTCCCAAGCCTCTGGAACTGCCCATCAGCGCTGTCTCCGGTTCTCTCACCGAGAGCCAGATACTGAGCGGGGTCTCGGCAAGCGACTTTGAGGATGGCGACATCAGCGCTCAGGTGACCTACGAGATCATCGACGTAAACGTGTCCCCCAGCGTGCCGGTGAGCTTCATCCCGGCCGATGCTGCGGGCGTCTACCAGGTAATCTACGATATTGAAGATGTCGACGGCAACCACGACAGCGATAGCCGCGCGATCGTCGTCAACGACGGGCGCTACGTGATAGATTCCGAGTACGTCTTGGCCGCGCGTTCCTTTGTCATCGGCTTGTCGGAGGTCACTCCCAATGACGCTGCCGAGCAGATAGTGGAATACTCGCAGGCCAGTGCCTGGAGAGCCGACGGCAGCCCCGCTTTGGCCGAAGTACAGCAGACCGGTGGCTACACCAACCAGGTGCGCGACTACTCGCCCATCATCGGTGTTGTCGGCCATCCCGTGCTGACCAAGACCATCACGGCCAAGGTGTTCAACGACAGCTCAGGCCCTGGCGGCGGCAACGGCACCAACGGCGATCACTATGCCATCACGGCCAATAACTTCCGCATCAATTACACGGAGGCCAACGCTCTGGTCGCCAAGGCGGGAACCGCCGAATACAGTGCCGAGTTCGTACGGCGCGCCTCTGCTCTGAGCTACGACCGTACCGATCAGGCCCTCGCGCCGCAGGGTACTCCCGAGCTGCAATCCGATAATGGCTTTGCCGTGCAGGGTCCCTTCGATCCCACGAAGCCCAACCCGAGCTTTAAGGTAACGCTCCAGGTGTCTGAGGAGCCAACGACCTGGGTTGAGGTAGAGGTGCTTGTCTCCAACGCCAACGCCCCGGTGCTTATCGTACCGGCAACCAAGAGTGCCGCGCTTGGCGCTCGCTTCACCGAGGATAACTACCTGGCAGGCGTGTCCGCGTGGGACGCCGAGGACGGGACCTTCCCGATTTCTGCCATCACGCATGACTATCCGATCAACACCGCCGTTCCTGGCGTGTACCGGGTCACCTACAGCGTTACGGACAGCGACCACAACGTCACTACCGCAGTAACAACCGTCACTATCTCCAGCGGTAACGCGCCGGTGCTCACCTATACCTCGCCCATCGCCATTCCGGGCGCCCCCGCTGGCAGCGCCAATATAGGGAGTGACCAGATCATATCGGCTGGTTCCATCCGCGCCTTTGATGCTGAGGACGGCGACATCACGGGGTCCATCAGGCTTACGGACATCGCCACGGGAGAGGCCCCCTCGGTCTCAGCAAGCGACTTTGCCTCCTATAACCTGTTGGTCCAGGTGACTGACTCCCACAACAATACCGCTCAGGCGCAAATCCTGCTCATCGTAGGCAGCGCGCCCGCAACGGTCATCGTCAACAACATAATAACGCCGACCCCCGAACCGGAGGAGGAGCCGGAGGAGGAGCCGGAGCCTGTCGCGGAGATCGAGGAGCCGGAGACCCCGACCACCATCGAGGAGAACGGCTGGGCGCTGCTCAACCTTATCGCGGTGATACTGTCGTTCTTAACGCTCGCGGCCTTTGGTGTGAAGTTCTTCCTCGATCGCAGACGCGCCAAGAATGACAAGGATCCGCTGTTTAACACCCATCTGTGGGCCAACATGACGCCGGAACAACGGGCGAACTACACGGGCCACCAGCACAAGCGGACGGCCGCGCAGGATAGCAAGATCGGCAAGCTGTTCCTCGTGAACCAGCCGGTCCTCCTGATCGGCATCGTCGCGGTGCTCGACGCTTTGATCATCCTGTTTGCGACTCAGAACTTCAACCTGGGTATGGCTATAGCCGACAAGTACTCGGTGATCTTCGTGCTGATCCTGGTCATCCAGGTTCTGACCCCGGTGGTAGCCGCACTCATCCACAATTATCGGAAGGACGATCAGGACGTGCAGGGTCCGCCCACCCCCCAGAATCCCTTCCCCGCCAACAACCTGCCGACCGGTACTCAGGAGATAACCCTGTAGTCCCCACTCTTCATAACCACCCAACAGAGGCACGCCCACCCGGACGTGCCTCTGTTCTTTTCCCATGAGCCCGCCGCCCATCATTTGCCCGTCATTCTCGCCCGCCCGTTATTCTGAGCTTGTCTGTCCGTCATTCCGGCTTTAGGCCGGAATCCAGTCACGAGCGCCAGCGAGCAACGCATAGAGAGCGTACGCAGCACGCGACACACGACCTACCGGCCCACAAACCCCTTAACCGCACCGGCCAACGTGATGGAGCCGGTCGCCACCACAGAGGTAGCGCGGGCCGTAAGAGAGACGAGCGCCTCGGAGACAGAAGTGTAGACCTCCGGCTTGTGCCCACTGACATGGACGACCATCTCCGCCAACTCCGCAGCAGGGATGGCACGGGACGAGGGGGATTGCGTCACTGCAACGTGCGCAAACAACGGCGACAGAGCCTCGATGATACCCGCAGCGTCCTTATCGCGCAGGATGCCGAGCAGCAACGTGTCAAAGGTGTTGAGGAGCCCGGTTGCCTCATCCTGCCCATAGCGCTCAACGAGCGCCTCGGCAAGCACACGCGCGGATTGCGGGTTGTGCGAGGCGTCGATGAGCAAAGGCGGCGTGGAGCGGATGAGCTCAAAGCGTCCGGGGATACTCAAACTGCTGAGCGCCTGCTGAATGTGTGCAGTCTCGGGCTCGTAACCAAGAGCAGCAGTAGTTGCTGCTAAGGCGCAGGCAATATTCTGCTCCTGATAGCGAGGGAACCTCTCTGGACCCTCAGGACGGTTGTCAGGGGGACGGTCCACGATGAGCGGAGCGACGCCAACCTCTCTGCAGCGCGCGAGGAATACCTCACGCACGGCCGCGGTGCCCGGGCCGAGAACGGGAACACTCCCCTGTTTGATGATGGCGGCCTTCTCGGAGGCTATCTGCTCAAGGGTATCCCCGAGAATGGCCGTATGGTCAAGGCCGATGCCGGTGATGACAGCGACTTTGGGCTCAACAACACTCGTCGCGTCCCAGCGCCCGCCAAGTCCTACCTCAAGCACGGCGAAATCGACCTGTTCCTCGGCAAACAGCCACAGTGCCGCAGCCGTGAGCAGCTCAAACTCCGTAAC
>JAITEK010000130.1 GCA_031282085.1 Coriobacteriales bacterium | reverse complement strand
TGCGCAGCCTTCTCCTTGTCCGCCACCTGGTAGACGCCCGCCACATCGCGGAAGTCCGTGCCCTGGGAGTCGAATGCATAGTTGCGTGGGACAAAGCCGGCCGCCGCAACCGAACCGTCGTTGAGGATGCTCTCAACCAGGTAGTCCTTGTCGATAGCAAGGCCGAGCGCCTGGCGCAGCTTGGGGGACTCCAACCCGGGAATGATGGTATTGAGCGCAAGGTAGTAGACCTGCCCACTCAAGACCTGCACAAGCCGAGGGTCATCCTTATAGAGGTTTATCTGGTCACCGGCGACGCTGGCGATGTCTATCTCGTCATCAAGGAAGGCAAGTAACGTCTGCTGGGTGTCGGTAATGACCTGGAAGGTGAGCTTGTCGAAGGGCACCTTATCCGCATCGTAGTAATCGGGGTTCTTAACCAACTCGGTGATGGTGCTGCCTGGCTGATAGGATGAGAGCTTGTAGGGCCCGTTGGCGTTGTAGGTCTCGGGCGAGGTGCCCCAGGCGCCACCCTGCGCCTCAAAGAATGCCTGCTCAATGGGGTAGAAGCTGACGTTTGACAAGACGCGCTCGACGTAGGGTGTGGGGTGTTCCAGTGTTATCTCGAGCGTCTTGTCGTCAAGGGCGACCACGCCCAGATCGTCAACGGGTTTCTCGCCGGCCAAAATCGCGCCAGCATTCTTGACGCCCGCTGCCGAGAGCAGGTAGGACAGTCCAAAGGCGTTTGCAGGGTCGGCAAGGCGCTTCCACGAGAAAACAAAGTCGTGGGCCGTGACGGGTGAACCGCTGGCCCAGGAGGTCTCCTTGAGGGTGACGGTGTAGACGAGTCCGTCGTCACTTATTTCGTAGGTATCCGCCAGGTCAGGGTGGGCGATTCCATCGGCGCCGATCCTGAACAGGGCAGCTGTAGTGGCCTTTATGATGCCGCCCGAAGTACCGTCAAATACGAAGTTCGGGTCGAGGCTGGCAGGGACGCCCTCGGTCGTCAGGCGCAGGGTGCGGCCCCCCGTTGAGCCGGTGTCGGTCGCGGAGCCCGTCTCGGTACCCTGCCCTGAGCAGGCCGCGAGCAGGCCGCCCGATAAGCCGGCAGCGCCGAGGACAGTGACGCCAAGCGCCAGGCCCCCGACAAAAGAGCGGCGGCTCAGGAGTTGTCCCGACCGTATCCGCGTGTTGGTGCTGAACTGTTCTCTCATGATAATCCTTCTCCTTTGTTGGTCGTTATCGTTACTACCTGGTTGGTTGTTGCTCGTTATCTTTAGTGCTTGGTTGGCCGTCCTGACCACTCTCCCGTTTTCGGCCTTCCTTCTATCATTCCCACTCTCTCTCCTGTCATACTTGCGCCCTCCTCTTGTCATTCCCGACTCCCCTCCTTGCTATCCCCGGCCACTTTCTCTTGTCATTCCCGGGTTTGCCCGGGAATCCTTGGCTGCGCCAGCAGCCATCTCCACACCAAGAGCGCGCGACACGCCTTACCCCACCTCACCAAGGAATAAAGCTAGCGCCTGGCGGCAGGTCGAGAATAAAGCGCGTCACAAGGCGCAGCGTCGCCTCAAGATCCGCCTGCCGCAGGACCTCATTAGGCGTGTGCATGTAGCGCGTGGGCACCGAGATGAGCGCGGTCGCGCTCCCGCTGCCGGCCAATTGCAAGGCGTTGGCGTCGGTGGGAGTCCCACCGGGTATGGGACGTACCTGATAGGGAATGCCCTCCCTCTCCGCAGCCTCAACAAGCAATCGGAACAGCACCGGGTTGATGTTCGCGCCACGGGCGATATGAGGGCCGTCCCCACATTTGAAGTCTCCAAAGCGCACTCGGTCCACCGTGGGATAGTCGGTGGCAACACCGGTCTCAAACGCGATGGCGACCAGCGGGCTAAAGGCGTGCCCGGTTGTTACGGCGCCCCGGAGTCCTATCTCCTCCTGCACGGTTCCCGCGGCTATCACGTCGCCAGCCGCGCCGCCCGCTTTGCGCACCTCCTCCACTATGCGCACGGCAAGCCAGGCGCCGATCTTGTTGTCAAAGGCTTGAGAGGCGATAAAATCACCGCCGAAATGCTCAAAACCAGAAACAAAGGTGATGGGGTCCCCTTTGGCGATGCGCTCCTGCGCCGCCGTTTTGGAGAGACCCACATCGATAAAGAGCTTGTGGTAGGGCGTGACCTTGAGATATTCCTCCGACTGGGGATCGAGTCCGTGGATGGGGTTGCGCCCCACCACACCGCGCACTACGCCGCCGCGCGTATGGATGTCGAGTTGGCTGCCCGGCAGGATACCTGGGTCCAGCCCTCCGATCTCGGTGAAGGACACAAAGCCCTCGTCGTCCACATGGGTGACGATATAGCCCACCTGGTCGATGTGCCCGGCGAGCAAGACGGCAACACCCTGAGGGTCTTTGCCTTTGAGGGTGCCGTGAACGCTCCCCAGGACGTCGGTTTGCACTTCATCAACACTTTGGGACAGGCGCTCCCGGAATATCTGCGCCGCTGGCTCCTCGTAGCCAGAGGGAGACGGCGCCTGGGTGAGCTGTGCAAGGAAGGCGAGGTCGCGGCTGCTTATCGTCATGAGTCGCTCCCCTCCTCTCGCGACAGGTTCTGCGGGACACCTGCTGCGCCCCGGTAAAGAGGAGTGAAGCTGGTGCCCGGTTTGAGATCGAGGATAAAGCGTGTAAGCAGATTTACCGTATGAACCAGGTCGCTGAGCTGGATGACCTCCACCGGCGTGTGCATATAACGCAAGGGTACGCTGACGAGTGCGGTCGCCTTGCCGGAGCCCACGAGCTGCATGACGCTGGCGTCGGTGCCGTCGGCAACAGGCATGGCCGCCGTTTGAAAGGGGATGTTCTCCTTTTTGGCCGCCGCCACCAGCAGATCGAACAGATGCGGGTTTACGTTGGGTCCACGCGCGATGATGGGACCAGAGCCGAGTCTGATGTCACGGCCCCATCGCTTATCGCTATGGGGATAATCGGTCGCCCCGCCTACTTCCACCGCTATTGCCACCGTAGGGTCGAGGGCTCGCGCCGAAGTCAGACCTCCGCGATAGCCTATCTCCTCCTGCACGGTCGCCGCAGCTACCACGTCGCCCGATGCTCCGCCCGCCCGGTGCACCTCCTCCAGCACACGAGCTGCCACCCACACGCCCACTTTGTCGTCGAGGGCCTGCGCAAAAACGCGGCCTTCGCCAAGCTCCTGGAAGGCTGTGCCATAGACCACAGGGTCTCCTATGGCGATGCGCTCCTTGGCCTCAGCACCGCTGAGACCGACATCCAGGAACAGTTTATGTAACGGCAGGGTTTTGGGGTATTCCTCCACCTCATACTCATAGATATGCACGGGCTTACGCCCGATGGCACCCCAGAGCCTGCCCTGTGCCGTATGCACCGCCAAACGTTTGCCCGGCAGCAGGGCCGGGTCGATGTCCCCTACGGGGTGCAACGTGATATAGCCTTCGTCACTGATATGGGCCACCTGAAAACCCACCTGGTCGACGTGCCCGGCGAGAAGCACCGCTATGCCCTGAGGGTCTTTGCCTCGCAGCAGAGCATGAGCGCTGCCGAGCACAGTAGTTTCTTGCTCATCGGCGACATTCGCTAGTCGTTCGCGGAACAGCTGCACAGCCGGCTCCTCGTAACCCGACGGAGACGGCGCTTCGGTGAGTGCGGCTAAGAAGCCTCGATCACGGGCGTTGATTATATGGCTATCTGCCAAGTATTCGGCAGAATCGGGTAAAAGCGACTGCGCGTTAGGCATCAATGTCCTCCTTGTTGCAGCTTCTCATCGTTAACCAAAGGGGTTTCATACCTGATACGAAATGATGGCGCTATTCTGCTGTAGAAAGCCTTGTGGGTTGGTAGCGGTGAGCGACGAGTACGGAAGCCTCGGTTATGCGCATGCCCTGGCATCAACCGCTTTGATGCCGAGTAGACCGAGCATGCGCCCATGCATCACCATGCGCCGCGATGGACACTTCGTGCGCCACAAGCAAACTCGATCTGTCAGAAGATTTCTCATGTATACTATTCTTATATGTTTTATAGTATTTATCAAGAGCAAAAGGGGAAAGAAACGGACGGGGCATCCAGTAATTGCTTATAGCTCGGATTACAAGTTCTATTCTCCCACGTCCCCTGCGTGTGTCGCACGCCATGCGTGTTCTTAAAACGGAGTTGGGGGCTTACGCCCCCAAAGATTCCCGCGCAAGACGCGGGAATGACAAAAAGAAGCATTACCTCTCTGCCATTCCCGCGTCTCGCGTCTCTCCTGTTATCATTCCCGGCCGGAGGCCAGGAATCTTTGGCGGCACTTGCCGCCATCTCCGCGCCAAGAGTGCAAGGCGCGACGCACAATGTTGTCTTTTTCCTGGCTGCCTTACGCGGCGGTGAGGGCTTGCTTGGCTACTTCGCTGAGTTTGGCGAAGGCGGCGGCGTCGTTTACGGCGATGTCGGCCAGGACCTTGCGGTCAAGCTCTACGCCAGCCTTCTTGAGGCCGTTCATGAACACCGAGTAGGACAGGCCGTTGAGATGGGCGGCGGCGTTGATACGCGTGATCCACAGGCGGCGGATGACGCGCTTCTTGTTGCGTCGGTCCCGATAGGCATACTGCAACGAATGCTGCACCTGCTCCTTGGCTGCGCGGTATGAGCGCGACTTTGCTCCGTAATAGCCCTTCGCTCGCCCGAGGACTACGCGACGCTTCTTCTTTGCTGCAAC